>NZ_JAWVAV010000012.1:0-101128 GCF_033599315.1 Acinetobacter sp. OYA S30 | reverse complement strand
TTTTGAAATAAAACGGCTATATCCGCAAGCCTACCGTATGGCAGTTGAATACCGAAAATGGCTACATCGGGAACTTTTTGACCTGATTTTTAGCTGTGAGACCCGTGCTTTTAAATTCGATGCAGATATGGTTTTAAACCTTATAGATGGCCTGATGCTACAGGTTTTAAGCTCTAACAGTTTGGATGAAAGAGATGTAGTGTTGGAGAGGTTTTGGGGGAGGGGGAACATAAGTTTTTATTAAAGTTTTTGGGTGGTAAATAAGAAAATATACTTTTTTCTTATTTAAATTCTCAATAGCTAATTTCTATGGACTCTATCACCTAGATAATATAAACCTAAAAAGGTCAGCAATAATAACTGGAACATAAAGAAGCAGATAATAAAAAGACAAAATACATATCCAAGCTCATACCAAAATTGAGAGGTACTAAATATATCTAAACTATAGAAATATTTAAAAGTAAGAACGAAAAAATAAAGAATTAAACTTATAAATGCTAAATATGAAAATAGACGAGACAAAAACATTCGTCGAGAGAGAGGAATTTCTACTTCTCTATCAGGATTAGTTTCAAGTATTTTTTCGGTAGGGGCTACACCAGACATTGGCCGATCCATAACTTCACTAGTCAATGTGGCTATAGCAGCAAGAGCTGCAATATAAAAACCAGGAATAGTTTGTAAAAAGCCGGTTAACAATACTGCAAAATCATTTTTGAAAATATTAGGTTCAATTTCCTTCAATGGATTATAGGCATATATATCTATTCCTAACAAAATAACGCTAGTTATTAAAGCCAATATAGCCGGGATGAAGAAATCAAATTTTTTCTTTGAAATGGCACCTTTAACTTCCCACTTAATGGCAAGGTAATTCAAAGGCTTAAATATATTTTCAAGCATTTAATCACCTCATACTATTTCATAATTTAGACTGTATTCTATCACATAGGTTATGGTTAATTTGGATATCCGCCGTCATAGGTTGTCGTAAAGAAGCAGGAATTCTTTCTTTCTTCACTAGTACAAACTCATCAAGATCGGGATTATATTGAGCAAGCCGTTCACTACCTTTACCGTCTTCAAATTTTATTTTAAACAAAACTCCTTGAAGGTTTGTATGTTGTTGAATTAGATTATGGAAAATACGTTTTACAAAACCTGCTTTCTGTTCTTTTGTTCGTATACTACTAGGAATAATAACCGCACTAGCACTTAAGCTAACTTTCACTTCATTTTGTCTAAAAATACCTTGATTATCCCAATTTTGTTGAAATTGTGGAGCTTGAGTAAACTCAACATTTTTTACTCTGCCATGAATAAATGCATCAATAATTTCATCACTTAAAATAGATTCATATTTAAAGTTGAGTTTAAAACCAAGTTCTTTTGGTAAATCTTTTTTAGGGCCTCGTTCATATCTTTCAGTTGGATGCTCACCAATAAAGTAACTCTTTGAATCTATATTTTCACGGCGTGCATGTTTAGCAAGATAGTTTAGGGTACTAACAAAAATACGCATAGTAACTCCACTTTCATGCTCAATACCCACATCTGCAAGAAAAGGCGCCGATCTATCAACTTTTAAAACAATATGTACACGTTTATCTGCTGCTTCACCTGGACGGCGTTGTAATAGACGTGTTTGGTTAGTATCGAGATCTCGAGCACATTGAGGATCAGCTTCTACGTCAGCAACAACAAAAACTAAACGAATAATAAAATTTATAGGATCAATATCAATTTTTCCTAACAATCCACAAAAACGATCATTTGAATAAGGATATTTAAAACCTTCATAATTCCATTGTTTAAGTTTTTCAAAAAACTCAATTAGATTGAAATTTATATTAGGTTTAGGACTCGCAGGTGATAATGATAATACTTGTGTATTAAGCTTGTGGAAAGTAACGAGTAAATTATCCGACATCAATTATCGCCCTTTTTAAGTAAAGTATTATGTATTTAATGATATTACAATATTAGTTTGTAGTGCTACTTAAAATTACTGTTTAGGAGGATTTTTTTAAAAGGTTATATTGCACATATGTATTTTATTAAAAATGTATATGAAGAACTGAATGCATAATTTATTTATCATAATTTTAAATTTAAGTAATATTCAAGACTCACCTTCAATGATTATCTTATAGAAAATATCTAATTTCTGATTAGTCTATGAAATGGCATAACTTATATCATTTCATAGACTAATTTAGATTCTAAAGATATTTAACTTATTAGTTTTTTTTCTTCAAAGTCAATTCAATAAGTTCTATTTGATATTTGTAGCGTTGGATTTGATAGTTGATAACCATTGAACCTAAAGCAATGCCTGTGAGAAAAGCTGTGCCATACAACAGTAAGGTTTGGACTATGTCTCCATTACTTAATGAAAATGAAATAGATGGCACCTTTGACAATTCTTTCCATACAGACCAACCTAAGCCTATTAATGAAAACACAGCATATTTATCCGAGTTTCCAATAAATGTTGAAATTCTACTGCTGAGTCGAGAGCATTTTAACTGGAGCCAATCCTGTGCCTCTAATAGAGTTTCTTTTTTGTACTTGATTAATGATTCTATGGCTTTTTTATCGTGATCAATTTCAAGTATTAACCAATCAAAACTTCGCGATTTGAATTTGAATATAGATACTAAACCAATGCCTATATCGATAATGATATAAATCGCTGGTATAAATATAGTTAACAGGGCAAACCATTTAGCAATTTCTCTTCCTTGATCTGTAAAAGGTGATACCTTATGCCATATTGCTAGTATAACTAATATTAAAAATAAGACGCCTGTAATAGCGATCATATATTTATACCCTCGTCGGGTAAGGCTTTCTAAATACGTTTCTCTGTTCTTTGCTGGTAAAGGTTCCAGTTGATTTAACTGTTCTAAAAGTGATTTTATTTCTTGCATAATTTTCCTCAAATAGAGAGTTTTTTTAAAATTAAGTGAGTCAACTCCTTGTCATTTAATTTAAGCAATTACTTTTATTTATGGGATAGGAAAAAATTACAGATATGACATTTTATGTTTAGAAGAATTTTCATACTCCACATACCCATCTTCAATTGCTGGAATAATTTCGACAAATTCAAAGTAGGGTACTGTACAAAATTCAGAGTCTCGAATCGCATCAATCACAACAGATATTCTTGTAGTCCTTTTTCAATTGTTTCACTAATCAACGTTGAATAGTCACTATCCTTAGTATCTAAATGACGCATTAACCACACATCTTGTTTTAAAGTTTGCATAGGTAGTATAGGTACTAAACCCGAAGCCTTTGCAACAAAACAAGGCAAGGCTGTAACTCCTTGTCCTTCAATGACTGCTCGTAGTTGCGAGTGCATGTTATCAAAAGACAAAGCAGGGGCCGCATCTTGGGTGAGTTCACGCATCCATTGTGCTAAGAACGTATATTGAAGGCTTCGGTCCCAACCGATTATACGATGATTCAGCAAATCATCAGCTGTTTCAGCATGCTCTGTGAAACTGGCGAGATAATCTTTACTACAATAAAGCCCATACTCCAGTTGGCCAAGTCGCCGAATAATGTAACGGCCACTTTCTGGTCGGACAAGTCGAAGAATAATGTCAGCTTCTCGTCGGGAAAAATCAACAGGAACGACACTTGTTGATATTTCTAATTGTAAATCTGGGTGCTTTAATTGCAATGCTGTTAGCTTTGACTGAAGCAACTGCTGCCCAATTAACTCAGGTAAAGCAATACGGAACAATGATTGTTGACCTTGATCATTGTAACGTTCCATCGCTATCAAATGCTCTTCTGCTTTTTCAGCCAAAGCAAAAAAATGTTTTCCAACATGGGTGAGTGTATAGCCATCACTGTCTCGGGAAAAAAGAACCGCATTGAGGCTTTTCTCCAGTTCAACGGCTCTGCGATGTACGGTAGAAACACTAATACCAAGCAATTTTGCACTGCGGCTCAACCCACCAGTTCGCCCAATAGCTAACAAAATTTTAGTATCGTCCCAGTTCATACCTTTCCATATTTAGAAAATGCGTTTGCAATAAAAACTATAGTATCTTCGATGTTTAGATTTATACAATTCAAACAATCACTACAAAGACTCAAAACTCATTATATGAGACGACTATAAACTTTTTAGAGCTAAGGCATGTGTCGTTGCAATTAAATAAGATTTTCTGGTTATGGCAGGAGCTATTTCTGAGATCACAATGTTAACAACAGAGGAGTTCTGCCATGACGACCATTTATATAGTTGATGCGTTTACCACCAAACCAAATACAGGAAATCGAGCAGGGGTTGTTCTAGATGCGGACCATCTTATGACTCAAGAGATGCAAGATATTGCTGCATTCGCTGGGTATTCAGAAACTGCCTTTGTTTTGTCACCTAAAGATCAAAGCCATGATATACATGTTCGATATTTTACCCCTACACATGAAGTCCCAATCTGTGGACATGCCACAATCGCCACTCATTTTTTACGTGCAACTACAGGCCACCAATCCGACTATCCATTAATCGCAAAAACAGGAGCAGGTCATTTACCCGTTTCAATATTTGGAAGTCCAGAAGCGTTATTGGTGAAAATGACTCAAGGTCGCGTAGAGTTTTTACCACCTTTTAATGAGAGTCAACGGACTGAACTCGCAAGCGCACTCGGTGTGAGTAAAAGTGATTTTGCTGACTTACCAATACAAGTTGTCACGACGGGGCATTCCAAGGTGATGGTGCCGATGCTGAGCAGAAGTAAGCTTGATGGATTAACTCCAAATAATGAAAAATTGAAAGCTATTAGTGCTGAAATCGGTTGCAATGGTTTTTTCCCCTTTGTTTTGGAAGGGAGTAGGCAAGAACCTATTACTTATGGTCGAATGTTTGCACCTGCAATCGGTATAAATGAAGATCCGGTAACTGGTAATGCAAATGGTCCAGCGGGGGCGTACCTTGTTCATTACGATTTAATCGAATGTGACCAGAAAGTAAGTTATTGGGGATATCAAGGCTTCGCAATAGAAAAACCGGGGCGGGTTTTAGTGACAGTTGAGAAAACAGATTCAATATTACACGTTAGCATTGCAGGCCAAGCAGTTTTAGTTGGCTCAGTTTTGTATTCTGGAAAAGATTGATGATCTTTGAGAAATTATGGCATCTTGCGTATTTCAAAGAATTTCTTCTCTTTATGTAAGTTCATCATCTCAGATATTCATTTAAGATGTAATTGCTTTAAGCAAAGGAATGATTAACGCGGCGGGCATAGTAGGGGAAAGTGATTTAAATCATTTACAACAGCGAGTTGAAAAGGCTGTATTTGGTTATTTAGATCTGGATTAATAATCTATAAGCATGAGCGTATTACTGTCAAAAGCTCTTTAATAAAAAACACCTTCCAAACTCAAGATTTGAAAGGTGCTTTTATAGGGGTTATATCTTTACGAAAACATTAGACAGTCGGTAAAGCATGTAAAAGTTGGTCAGTTAACTGATTTACTGTGTTAAGTGAAATCGTATGAATCAAACTACCGCCCGTTGGATCAGGTTCACCAACAGCAATACCTTGATTTGAACCTACCGAGCCAAGAATATTTCCTAAAATATCTTCTACATCTACAGAGTTACTATTGTCTGAGTCGCCATAGTTAATGTTAATTAAGCCATCTAGGCCACCCAGTGAACCACCGTCGCCGCTGTCAACACCACCAATAATCGTGGTGATTGAACCCAAGAGGCCACCGTTTTCAGTGACTAGGTCATCACCTACAATATGCTGAATAATGGTAGATGCCGTTGAACCATTGGTAATAAGGGTATCAATTACACCAGTAATCGAGCCACTTGCACCCTCAAGGTCAGCGCCTGCAAGGTCAGAAATAGCCTCAAGCGTACCGTTAACACTATCGCGTGAAGTCTCGAAAAGTAGTTTTCCAAGGTCTGCAAAATCGCCGACAGGGTGCTCTGCATCAGGGAACACACCAATAATTGTTCCGGCAATCGTATCAATACCTGTATTAATCAAACCTGTTTTTAAACTTTCTAAATTTTGTAGAACGTCAATACCGCTTTGAATAATACCTGTAAGTGGGTTATCGCCCAGATCCCCACCGATGCCGCCAATGCTACCGATAATGCCAGTAATCGGGCTTAGGATATCTCCATCACCACCAATGCCACCGATAATGCCAGTAATCGGGCTTAGGATATCTCCATCACCGCCAATACCACCAATAACGCCAGTAATCGGACCTAAGATATCGCCTGTACCTTCACCACCAATAAATGAGAAAGAGTTGCCTAATACATTAAGTGGTGTAGTGATAGGGGCAACAACGTCAACATCATCGCCATTACCGTTGCCAATGCCATAATTATGTTCACCGTTACCTGATGAAATACCATTTAATAAGCCATCACCAGAACCGTTGCCTGAGTCGCCAGAACCAATCACACCACCTGAAGTGTTGCCGTTGTTGGTAGTGTCATTGTCATTGACTGTGTTTGAAGTAGTTGTCGGTGAAATATTAATAGAGTCGGTCGAAGAGCCGCCGATACCTGATAAAGCATTGCCCAGAATATTTAAGCCGCCAGTAAATGGAAGTGTAAAGTCTGCATCATCACCGTTTCCGTTACCAATGCCATAGTTATGCTCACCATTACCAGACGCTGCACCATTTAAAATTCCATCGCCAGAGCCATTGCCTGAACCGTCACCAAGGCTACCTGTGTTGGCATTATCAATAGTGTCATTATCATTGACGGTATTAGTTGCTGTGGTAGGGGCAACATTTACCGAGTCACTAGATGAACTGCCAAAGCCTGAAAGCGAGTTGCCGGAAAAGTTAAGTACACCAGTAAGAGGGAAGGTGAAATCTGCATCATCACCGTTTCCGTTGCCAATGCCGTAGTTATGTTCGCCATTGCCAGAAGCAGCGCCGTTTAACAGGCCATCACCAGAGCCATTTCCAGAACTTCCACCCACAAGTCCGCCTCCATCATTTCCATTATCAGTTACGTCATTGTCATTAACTGTATTGGTCGTTGTAGTTGGGGCAGTATTAATTGAACTAGAAGATGAATTGCCAATGAGTGAGAAAGAGTTACCAGAGAAATTAAAAACACCTGTAATTGGTGCGGTAATATCTACATCATCACCATTTCCGTTGCCAATGCCGTAGTTATGCTCGCCATTGCCAGAAGCAGCGCCATTAAGTAAACCATCACCAGAGCCATTGCCTGAACCACTACCTGTGCCGCCGCTATTACCATTATCAATGGTGTCATTGTCGTTCACTGTATTTGATGTGGTTGTTGGCGCGGTATTGACTGAACTTGATGAAGAATTACCAATGAGAGTAAATGAGTTTCCTGAAATGTTTAGAACGCCGGTAATCGGAGCAGTAATATCAACATCGTCGCCGTTACCATTGCCAATACCATAGTTATGTTCACCATTGCCAGAAGCGATACCATTACCTGCGCCGTCACCTGAACCATTGCCAGAACCGCCCAGAGCGCTCACGCCGCTATCACCAGTACCATTGCCGTTATAGGTGGTGTCGTTGTCATTCACAGTATTTGACGTTGTAGTTGGCGAGGAATTAACAGAACTTGCAGATGAATTGCCAATTAGAGTAATTGAGTTACCAGACAAGTTAATAGGAAGCGTAATTGGGGCTGTAATACTTGCGTCATCCGCAATCCCATTTCCGATACCGTAGTTTTGCTCGCCATTGCCAGAGCCAATTCCATTTAACAAGCCATCGCCCGAACCATTACCACCACCTGAGCCATTGCCGTTATAGGTGGTGTCGTTATCATTCACGGTATTTGATGTATTGGTTGCAGAGTTGTTGACCGAACTAGAAGATGAGTCACCAATTAGGGTAATAGAGTTACCCGCAAGGTTAATTGGAATTGAAAGTGGAGCAGTAATGCTTGCGTCATCGGCTATACCATTACCGATTCCATAGTTGTGTTCACCATTACCAGAAGCGGCGCCATTTAAAAGCCCGTCACCAGAGCCATTGCCTGTACCACTACCAATGGTGGAGCCGTTACCATTATTCGTTACGTCGTTGTCATTAACGTTATTTGAAGTGGTGGTTGGAGAGCTATTCACCGAACTTGAAGATGAATTGCCTATGAGAGTAATTGAGTTACCAGAGAGGTTGAGGGGAATGGTAATTGGGGCGGTAATGCTTGCGTCATCGGCAATACCATTGCCAATACCATAGTTGTGTTCACCATTTCCGGAAGATATTCCATTAAGTAGGCCGTCACCAGAGCCGTTACCTAAATTACTGCTTGTGTTACTATTTTCAGGAAGTGGGATAATACTAGTAATCGAAGATAAAATACTTTTAATAAACATAATCTATTTCCATGTGATTTGTTTGAGATGTTGTTATTACTATTTATTGATTATGTGTTTCAGAGCACATAATTGAGAAAGAGTATTTAATTTTTTACTATTTGGTGTCAAGTTGTGTAATTTGTCACGGCTGATACAGCGAGTTTTTAAATATATTCAAAATCAACAAAATAAAAAATACGATTATTTTTAATAACATTTTTAAACATAAAAAATGGGCTGAGTTAATAAAAAATTTTTAAGATTAAAATAATATATGTATTTAAAAAATGATTTATCTTTTTGAAGTAAAATAATTTTTATTTAAAATTAAAGTAGCTGTGTTTATAACCTTTTGTTTTTAAAGTAAATTTAATTTATTTATAGGGCTTAAAACTATCGCTTTAAATAAAGAGAGTGACAAAAATAATATAGATAAATTTTGTGATATTTTTACTTGAGTATTTATTCGGATTTGTAAAATAATCGTAGGGATATAAGTTTTTGTAATAATAATTTGGTATATCTACGCCGTCGGCTGAGTTTTCGTTCGTTTAAAAGCCAGAGTGGGTCAGCCGACACCTTATTTTATTTGTTTAACAAAATTATTTTTAAAACAATAATTTTTATTTTAGTATTTTAAATTGTTTTTATAAATTATTTGGATTTTTATATTATTTATTTTTAAATTAAAAGAATATAGCTTATATATGATTAAGGTCAGAATAGCTTTGTATAAATTATTAAATATTTATTGAATAAAGAATAAATAAATGAGGCTTGAGCTGAGCCTAAATAATTCTGGTAATAAAAAAGCCACTCTAGATGAGCGGCTTTTCGGGAAAGCGGTAAAACTTACCAGCTTAACGCACCACCAGTTTGGTAGTCAGTTACGCGAGTTTCAAAGAAGTTCTTCTCTTTACGTAAGTCCATCATCTCCGACATCCACGCAAATGGGTTAGTTACACCAGCAAATTGCTCTGGTAAACCTAACTGAGATAAACGACGGTTACAGATGAATTTCAAATATTCTTCCATCATGCTTGCGTTCATACCCAATACACCACGTGGCATTGTGTCACGTGCATATTCGATTTCAAGCATCGTACCTTCAAGAATCATTTGAATTACTTCTTGTTGGAACTCGGCAGTCCAAAGGTGAGGGTTCTCAATCTTGATTTGGTTAATCATGTCGATACCAAAGTTCAAGTGCATAGACTCATCACGCAAAATGTATTGGAACTGCTCAGCAACACCATTCATCTTGTTACGGCGACCCATACTCAAAATTTGAGTAAAGCCACAGTAGAAGAAGATCCCTTCAAGAACACAGTAGAACGCGATCAAGTTACGAAGTAAACGTTGGTCGTTGTAAGGCGTACCTGTGTGGAAAGTAGGGTCACTTAACGATTGAGTGTATTTCAAGCCCCAAGCTGCTTTACGTGCAACCGATGGAATCTCGCGGTACATGTTGAAGACTTCACCTTCGTCCATACCTAAAGATTCGATACAGTATTGGTAAGCGTGAGTGTGAATTGCTTCTTCAAACGCTTGACGCAAAATGTACTGACGGCATTCAGGGTTCGTGATGTGACGGTAAATTGCCAATACTAGGTTGTTCGCAACCAAAGAGTCCGCAGTCGAGAAGAAACCTAAAGAACGCATAACAATCGTACGCTCATCTTCAGTTAAGCCATTTTCAGACTTCCAAAGTGCGATATCGTGGTTCATGTTCACTTCTTGAGGCATCCAGTGGTTTGCACAACCATCTAGGTATTTTTGCCAAGCCCACTCATATTTAAATGGAACAAGCTGGTTCAAGTCAGCGCGACAGTTAATCATGGCTTTGTCGTCAACCTGAACGCGTTGCGCGCCCATTTCTAACTCTTCAAGGCCAGGAGCAACATCCAAATGTTCTAAGGCTTCAGATGCTCGAGCCATTGAATCGGTTGGATTTGTTGATCGCACGGAATGGGTTCCAGCGGATTGTGGAGCTGCCACGCTCTGCGATGATGGCTGCGCAGCAGATACATTCTGCGAATCAGGCGTTTTTTCCGGGTTGACGGGCGCAGACTTGTGTTCAGGTGCAGCCGGTTTTTGCGAATCATCTTCAAAATCGTCCCAACTAAGGATAGACATTGTTGTTCTCTCTTCGTTGTATATATCTATGTTCGACATCTCTAAACGAAGATGTCACTACTATACGCTCATAATGTGTAAACAAAATTAAGTTTTATTGATGTATGACCAAATTTTGGGCCTTTGGTCCATTATCCCTACAACTTATTTTGCTTACGCTGTTGTTTACGGATTTTAAAAAAGGCGTAAACCATAGGCGTATAAAAGAAAATAAAGGCAAAGATTAAGATTCCAACACCAAGCATATAGTTATGGCTGAGATGAAAAAACATAATCTTTACCTCGTTTAAAGTTGCTCTTTTGTGTTAAAGAGCAACTTTATTGAATGTTATTGGCAAGCTTCGCAATCTGGGTTGTCGATTGAACAAGCCATAGGAACCGGAGCTGCTTGAGTGAAGCCGTCTTCTTCAACTGCTTCAGGCTTCTTCGCTTCTACGACTGGAGCTGCCGCAGGTGCTGCTGCTTCTACAGTTGCAGGTTTAACCGCGTTTAACGCACCTGTGTTAATTGTAGATTTTTCAGCAGATGTTGCGCCTAACGCACGGAGGTAATAAGTCGTCTTAAGACCACGTAACCATGCCATCTTATAAGTGATGTCAAGTTTCTTACCGTTTGCACCAGAGATGTAAAGGTTAAGAGATTGTGCTTGATCAATCCATTTTTGACGGCGTGATGCAGCATCAACAATCCAGCGTGGCTCAACTTCAAACGCAGTTGCAAAGATTGCTTTTAATTCTTCAGGAATACGAGCAATTTTTTGTACTGAACCTTCAAAGTGTTTGAGGTCATTAACCATCACTGTGTCCCAAAGACCACGTTCTTTTAATGCGCGAACAAGGTAAGGGTTAATCACAGTGAACTCACCAGACAAGTTAGATTTCACATATAAGTTTTGGAATGTTGGCTCAATAGACTGAGAAACACCACAAATGTTCGAAATGGTTGCAGTTGGAGCAATTGCCATTACGTTTGAGTTACGCATACCGTCTTTTTGAACTTTGGCACGTAAACTGTCCCAATCTAAACGTTGAGTACGGTCAACTTCAAACATACGTTCTGGACGAGATTTGGCAACAATTTCTAAAGAGTCGATTGGAAGGATGCCTTGATCCCACAATGAACCTTTAAATGTTGAGTAAGCACCACGTTCAACAGCCAAGTCACTTGAAGTTTGGATTGCATAGTAGCTAATCACTTCCATTGACTCGTCAGCAAAGTTCACAGCTTCATCAGAACCGTAAGCCATACCCATTTCGTAAAGCGCATCTTGGAAGCCCATGATACCCATACCAACAGGGCGGTGTTTCAAGTTAGAGTTCTTCGCTTGTGGTACAGCGTAGTAGTTAATGTCGATAACGTTATCGAGCATACGAACTGCTGTTTTAACAGTACGCGCTAACTTCTCACGGTCTAATACGCCACCTTTAACGTGTTGAACAAGGTTGATCGAACCTAAGTTACATACCGCAATTTCGTCTTGGTTGGTGTTTAACGTAATTTCAGTACATAGGTTAGATGAGTGAACTACGCCAACGTGTTGTTGTGGTGAACGTAAGTTACAAACATCTTTAAACGTGATCCAAGGGTGACCAGTTTCGAACAACATAGAAAGCATTTTGCGCCATAAGTCTTTCGCACGTACTTTCTTGTGCAACATGTTCTGTTCTTTCGCAACAGATTCATAGTATGCATAGCGTTCAGCAAACTCAGCACCAGTTAAATCGTGTAGGTCTGGAGTTTCAGACGGAGTGAATAGTGTCCATTCGCCATCTTCAAACACACGTTGCATAAATAGGTCAGGAACCCAGTTTGCAGTGTTCATGTCGTGAGTACGACGACGGTCATCACCCGTGTTTTTACGAAGTTCTAAGAATTCTTCAATGTCTAAGTGCCAAGTTTCTAAGTACGCACATACCGCACCTTTACGCTTACCACCTTGGTTTACCGCAACGGCTGTATCGTTCGCAACTTTAAGGAACGGAACGACACCCTGAGATTTACCGTTTGTACCTTTAATATAAGAGTTCAAGGCACGTACAGGTGTCCAGTCGTTACCTAAACCACCTGCCCATTTAGAGAGCATCGCGTTGTCACGCATTGCACCATAAATGTCATAAAGGTCATCGCCAATCGTTGTTAAGTAACAGCTTGAAAGCTGTGGACGTAATGTACCTGAGTTAAACAGGGTAGGCGTAGATGCCATGTAGTCAAAGCTAGACAACAAGTTATAGAACTCGATTGCACGCTCTTCTTTGTCTTGCTCATTAAGTGCAAGACCCATTGACACACGCATGAAGAATAATTGTGGTAATTCGAAGCGAACGCCATTTGAATGGATGAAGTAACGGTCAAATAGAGTCTGTAAACCTAAATAGGTAAACTGGTTAGAACGTTCCGGTTGAATCGCTGCTGCTAGTTTTTCTAGATCGAACTTAAGCAAGTCCGGTGAAAGCAAATCAAGCTCTACACCTTTTTTCAAGAATGCTTCAAGTGCATTGTTTTCAGCTGTATCGGCCGGTAAACCTAAGAATGCTAAGCCAGTGCTTACCAATTCATCACGAAGCAAACGTGCAGTTACGTATGTATAGTTAGGTTCTTGTTCAATACGTGTACGTGTTGCCATCATCATGGTGGTAGCAATATCGCTTTCTTTTACGCCGTTATATAAGTTTTTAACGGTTTCATCGATAATTGCTTGAACATCAATACCTTCTAAGCCTTCAGCAGCTCGATTTACAGTTGCTTGCAGTGCACTTAAATCAAGTGGTTGAAGCTGACCGTTTGCATCGGTAACTTGCAAGGTAGGGTGATGATTAGAATTTGTGTCTTTACGGGCACTTGCGCGTTGCTCGCGATAGATAACGTAAGCACGAGCGACTTTGTGCTCCCCAGTACGCATCAGTGCAAGTTCAACTTGATCTTGAATCTCTTCAATATGAATCGTACCGCCAGAAGGTAAACGGCGAGTGAAAGTGTTCAGTACCATTTCCGTCAGTTGGGTAATACGGTCGTGAATACGGCTCGAATCCGCACTTTGTTGACCTTCCACAGCAAGAAAAGCTTTACCAATCGCAACAGAAATTTTCTCTGCATCAAATGCAGCAACATCTCCGGTGCGTTTAATCACCTGAATTTGACCGGGAGTCGAAGTAATTACGCTCATGCCAGCATAGCTCCATTGTCACTTTTGTTATGTTCATAGACCGTTTGAACCGAGCAAAAAACATGCCACGATATTTGAGGGATAAACACAAGACTTAGTAGTTAAAGTTTATTTTCAACACAAGATACGGGATTTTTTACGGTAGATCAATCTTGACTTTTTAGTAATTTTTTATCTGTATGATTTGTCGGGAGATAGCATACCAAAGCTGTGAAAAAACACTTATAGATAACTTTGTGGATAACTCAAAAAACAAACACTTGAGTGAATTTAAATTTAGTGAAGAAATAATTTGTTTAATATTCATACATAGGAAATATGAATAGATTATGACATTTAAGAACAATAAACAGATAATAAAAATACCTGAAAATTCAAAGATTAATAAAATGCAACAAAACATGGTTGTCATGTATCAGTTTGGTGAACGCCTACTTGTTTACAATGTAAACGTGTGTATATTGCAAATGATAAACGAATGTATCTGCAAGATTTTTAAGATACATGTAATGAGATTTATAGGGGCAATGATATGAGCCAAGAAGAAAAGTTACCAAAGATTCTGATCGTTGAAGACGACGAGCGTTTAGCGCGATTAACTCAAGAATATTTAATCCGTAATGGTTTGGAAGTTGGTGTAGAAACCGATGGTAACCGTGCAATTCGTCGTATTATTAGTGAGCAACCGGATCTTGTGGTCTTGGATGTCATGTTGCCGGGTGCAGATGGTTTAACCGTTTGTCGTGAAGTTCGCCCACACTATCATCAACCAATCTTAATGTTGACTGCACGTACTGAAGATATGGATCAGGTACTTGGTCTGGAAATGGGTGCAGACGATTATGTCGCGAAACCAGTTCAACCACGTGTATTATTAGCGCGTATTCGTGCTTTGTTACGCCGTACAGATAAAACTGTTGAAGATGAAGTTGCTCAACGTATTGAGTTTGACGACCTTGTCATCGACAATGGTGGCCGTTCGGTAACGTTGAACGGTGAGCTTGTTGACTTTACAAGTGCTGAATATGACTTGTTATGGTTGCTTGCATCAAACGCTGGCCGTATTTTATCGCGTGAAGATATCTTCGAACGTTTACGTGGTATCGAATACGATGGTCAAGACCGTTCAATTGACGTACGTATTTCACGTATTCGTCCAAAAATTGGCGATGATCCTGAAAATCCAAAACGTATTAAAACTGTACGTAGTAAAGGTTACTTGTTTGTTAAAGAAACCAATGGATTGTAAAATCTGATTAAACTTCCTATAAGGTTGGTCGAGTGTTTAAACACAGTATATTCCTGCGAATATATGCGGGGCTGGTAATTCTTGTTGTTTTGGTGGCTGTTTTTGGGTATTTACTGGTACAAATTATCAACTACCAACGCGCACAAGAATACCGAGAATCTTTAACTGATGGTATTTCTTATGTCATTAGTGAAGGAGTCGCTCGACAACCTGGGAAGCAGCAAAAAATAGATTGGATTTCTGACGCATCTGATTTGCTCGAACTTCCAATTTATTATACCGATGCAAGTAAGGTTGAGCTGTCTCGGACCGAGAAAAAGCGGATCGAAGCACAAAAATCTGTAGTTCGTTACGATGCAAGCAATAGCATCGCATATGTCATTATTGGTTTACGTGACGACCCACAACATTACCTATCTATAAAAGTCGACAAAATCACTGAACGCCAAATGAAGGCTCTTCCTATTTTTGTGCTCGACTATTTAATGTTTTATCCGGGGCAGGAACAAGAATATCTTGCCAAGATTCAAAAGCATTTCTCATATCCGATCAATATTCAAAACATTCAAGATGTAAATCTGGATTCTGAACAGATTGGACGTTTGCGCCAAGACCAAAGTGTCATGTTGTACAAAGATAGTGCAACAGTGCGCGGTACAACCATTTCGATTGTGTCTCCAATACCGAATCATCCTGCGCAGGTGTTAGTGCTGGGTCCGGTTCCAATGTTTAACTGGATGCCTTTACAGCTTTCGGCGGGTATTACCTTATTTAGCTTATTCTTATTAAGTCTAGGTGTTTACGGTTTGATTTTGCCGTTAGAGCGCAAAATCCGACAGGTGCGTTATGCATTAAACCGTATGAAATCGGGTGATTTGTCATTACGTGTTCCTATTGAGGGAAGCGATGAAATGGCAAACTTGGCTTCAAGTTATAACAATATGTCTGACCATATTCAGCGCTTGATTGAGGCTCAACGTGAGTTAATGAGAGCAGTATCTCATGAACTCAGAACACCTGTGGCACGTATTCGCTTTGGTACAGAAATGTTAGCCGAAGAAGATGATTACAATCATCGTATGCATCAGGTCGACATGATTGATAAAGATATTGAGGCACTCAATACCTTAATTGATGAAATCATGACTTATGCAAAACTAGAGCAGGGTACACCTTCATTAGACTTTGCAGAAATTGTACTCTTTGAAGTGTTGGATCAGGTTGCAGTTGAAACTGAGGCTTTAAAAACACAGAAAGAAATTGAACTTATTCCACCGCCTTTATATGTGAAAGTAGATGCAGAGCGTCGTTACCTTCACCGTGTCGTGCAAAATCTGGTAGGTAATGCAGTTCGTTATTGTGATAACAAAGTTCGGATTACGGGCGGTATTCATAATGATGGCATGGCTTTTGTCTGTGTCGAAGACGACGGACCGGGTATTCCTGAGCAAGACCGCAAGCGTGTATTTGAAGCCTTTGCCCGTTTAGATGATAGCCGTACACGTGCATCTGGCGGTTATGGTTTGGGTCTCTCTATCGTAAGTCGTATTGCTTACTGGTTTGGTGGGGAAATTAAGGTAGATGAAAGTCCAAGTTTGGGAGGCGCACGCTTTATTATGACTTGGCCAGCACATCGCTTTAAACAACCGCCATTAAAGACCAATAAAAAAGCACCTGCATAAGGTGCTTTTTTTATTGCTTCATTTATAACTGAGTTGCATCAGGTTCCAAAATAGGTTTGCCGCTTCTCAGGCTATTGAGTGCATCTGTATTAAAGTCAATCAAGAGCGAATTATTTTTAGCATCAATTTGATATTTTTGAATAAGAGACTGATCCCCATTCAAAGTCTCAACTCTATATGAGTCTGCAATATGTAAAATGCCTTCTAGGTTTGTTGTGGTTGATGCGAAATCTTGCCTAAAAATTTCATAGACATCTCGCAAGTCAAAAATGGCATTATCTGCATCTGGGTGTTTATGAATATAGCTTTCTATATGTCGCACCAGTAATTGTGCAAACAAGTAATAGTCTGGTTTATGCGTATATTCTAGATTCATGCATTTTTCTCCTTATTATCTGTTATTAGCATACATGGCAAAACAGAAGATATTGTATAAAATTCATTACACTAGATGATGACTTGGAAATATTACAAAGAAATAAAAACTCTATTACGCCCTTGGCGCTTTGCTTGATAGAGCGCATCGTCTGCTTCTTTAAACAAACTTTCAATAGAACGGTGATAGCTTGGAGAATATAAGCTAATACCAATACTTACCTGCACAAAGATGGGTAATTTGCCATATACATAAATCGGTTGTTGACTAATTTGAATGCGTATTCTTTCCGCGAGTTCAAAGGCAGCCTCTCTGGTGGTATCCGGAATAAAAATTGCGAATTCTTCTCCACCAAAACGTCCTAGTAAGTCATGAGGATGTAAAATATTTTGTATGGTCGTTACACAGGTCTGTAAGGCTCTATCCCCAATTAAGTGGCCATAACTATCATTCACTTTTTTAAAATGATCGACGTCCAACATAAAAAATGCAGAGGTCTTATTTTCCTTTTGTACTTTTTCTTGGAGTAGGCGGACTGACTGTAAAAATTGGCGTCGAGTTAAACTTGAGGTGAGTTCATCATGGGCAATTGCATGTTGTAACTTCTGAATTAATTCAGAATGGAGTGCGCTAATACTGGAAACGGTAAGTGGCGCAACCGTCATCATGATCAGCCCTATACGTATAGAAATGGTATTGCCTAAATAGTCTTGCGGATACAGTAACAAATAATGCCCTGAGACATGATAAATAATATATGCACTGGTAAAGGATGTAATGAGAGCAACAATAATCGGTTTATAGCGTATAGCGCACCAGATTAATGCGGCGATGGGGTAGAGTAGGGAACCTGGACCCGAGTCGTAATAACTTACACCTATCGAAATTAAAACAGCGAATAAAGGCAAAAAATCAATCGCTTTGATATATATACGATTACCCTTAAGATGGTTTTTTATTTTAAGGTAAGGGGGGATGTTTAAAATAATGGGCAGCAACAATAAGGCATTTTGAAGCTCTGATGTAACCCAATAACCAAATTCGGCCCAAAAACTACCAATCATAAATTTGGTGTTAAACATAGGCACAAAAGTTGCTGCAAACAAAGCACCGGTTATGCTGCCAATCCCGCATAGTGCGAATAAGAGTAAATAAGAATAGCCTTGATAAGCTGCTTTTATATGGCGATTAAACAATATTGCGAGTGCTAAAGTCGTTACTACATACAGGTAGTTGGATATCGTTAAAATAAGGGTGAGAAAAAGAGGTGTGCCATTAACTAAATCGGCAATCATGTAACCGGTAAAAGCACCGGCAAAACTACCAATTTGGCGTGTTTGTGGAAATCGAAGCAATAGGCCTAGAAATACCGAATTAGCAGGCCAGAAAAAAGCAAGAAAACTAAGAGGACGAGATGCAATTCCAATAAAGCAACATAACGTAATAATGATGGTAAATAAGAGAAAAAATTTCAGGGAGGTAGAAAATGAAAATTCACGAAGTGAGTATGGCATCAGCTGCCCTTAATGATAAACACTCTTATCCAAGAGTAATAAAATATTAATGCATGATTAAACATTCATCATAATTCAGAGGGGAAGATGAATACAATAAAAAACCGATTAATATTATAAAAAAGTAAGGTGTTTAATTTGACCGATTGAGCAATTGTGCAAATAATATTAAAAATCAGAAAATGAAAAAAATCATTACAAGTGCGAAAACTATCAAATAAACCGATTATAAGCGGTGAAACCCCCTCTACAAGACATAGATGATTACTTTTGATTGGAAAATCATCCAAAAGACTAAGACGCTTCAACTAGCAAGGGAAATTAGAAATCAGGTACAATTGGCGGGATTAATTTTGTGTTTGGTGTATTTGAAGGCCAATACATACATTCTTTGTTAAATAATAGGCCTGCCAGGAGTTATCCCCGCATGAGTGCCATTACTCCATACGACTGGGCGATTATCGCCTTCGTGATCGGCGTTACATTTCTTTGCGTCTTTATGCTCACAGTTCCCTTACTCCTCGGGGGGAAATCGTGGGGACGTGCTAAGCAAGAGCAGTTTGAATCAGGTGTCGTGAGTGCTGGTGGCGCTCGCATTCGCCTGTCTGCAAAGTTCTATCTAGTTGCAATTTTCTTCGTTGTTTTCGACTTAGAGGCACTTTACCTCTATGCATGGTCTACTTCGGTGCGTGAAGTAGGATGGTTGGGTTATACCACTGTCGTAATCTTTGTCGTTGACCTATTAATTGCGCTTGTTTATGCCTTCTCTGTAGGTGCTTTAAGTTGGGCACCGGCAGATCGCCGTAAATTAGCAGGTGAGAAGATTAAAGTCGGTTCACCAACAATGAACATTGCTGAAATTACACGCTTTAACTCTATTGAAGAGCTCGTAACTGACCCTACAGGCCAGATTCCAGCCCAATCATCAGGTCGTGTTAAGTCAAAAACTACACCTGCATTGTCATCTGAAAAGGAGTAAGTCGGGATGAAATATACTCTGACCCGCGCGAATCCGGATGCTGATCAATATCCATTGCAAGATCGTCAAATTGTGACAGATCCACTTGAAGAGGAAGTGAATAAAAACGTATTCATGACTCGTTTAGAGGATGTCTTGCATACAGCAGTAAACTGGGGACGTAAAAACTCTTTGTGGCCATTTAACTTTGGTACATCATGTTGTTACGTTGAATATGCAACGACCTTAACAGGCGTGCATGACTTGTCCCGTTTCGGTGCAGAGGTTATTCGTGCTTCACCTCGTCAGGCTGACTTGATGATTGTTGCAGGTACCTGCTTTGTAAAAATGGCTCCGGTTATCCAACGTTTGTATGAACAAATGTTAGAACCTAAATGGGTTATTTCAATGGGTGCTTGTGCAAACTCTGGAGGTATGTACGACATCTATTCAGTAGTACAAGGTGTAGACAAAATTATTCCTGTTGACGTGTACGTCCCAGGTTGTCCGCCTCGTCCTGAAGCATTAATCCAAGCATTAATGCTTTTACAAGACCAGATTCAATTAGAGCGACGCCCGCTTTCTGCCGTGATTGGTGATGATCTTCAGCCAGTGTATAAGCCAAAGATGATGCCAGAACGTGATCGTAAGAATGCGCAGCGTATTGCCGTTAAAAACTTACGCTCTATGGATGAGATTAAATAATTTTTTGACGGTGTTTTGACATATCTAACCGATATGTTCATCGAGAAAATTGACAGAATTTGTATTAAATAGGAAGCCAAGCCAATGGCTGAAACTGACATTGCTATGCCAGAATCAACACCAGTTGATTCACGCCCAGCATTTGCAATCGTAGAAGAGCTCAAAACCAAATTTGGTGAGAATTTCTATGTGCAGGCGACTTTTGAAGAGTTTCCAACAGTCTGGGTTGAGCGCGCACGCGTGCAAGAAGTCCTCATGTTCCTGCGTAAAGTGGAACGTCCTTATGTAATGCTGTTTGACTTATCAGCGATGGATGAGCGTTTACGTCAACATCGTGATGGTTTGCCAGCATCTGACTTCACTGTGTTCTATCATTTATTATCGCTTGAGCGTAATAGTGACATTCGTATCAAGGTTGCCTTGAACGAAAACGATCTTAACCTCCCGACAGCGACAAATATCTGGCCAAATGCCAACTGGTATGAACGTGAAGCTTACGATATGTTCGGTATCAATTTCGAAGGGCATCCAATGCTTCGTCGTATCTTGTTACCAACTTATTGGGAAGGTCACCCGCTTCGTAAAGAATATTCAGCACGTGCGACAGAATATACGCCGTACATGCAAGACAAAGCGAAGCAAGATTTCGAACAGGAACACTTACGCTTTGTACCAGAAGACTGGGGTCTTAAGCGTGGTAACGCTGACGAAGACTTCATGTTCTTGAACTTGGGTCCTAACCATCCATCTGCGCACGGTGCATTCCGTATTGTATTGCAGTTAGACGGTGAAGAAGTGAAGGACTGTGTTCCTGATATCGGTTATCACCACCGCGGTGTGGAAAAGATGGCTGAGCGTCAAACATGGCACTCATTCATTCCTTATACTGACCGTGTTGACTACTTGGGTGGTTGTGCGCAAAACATGCCATATGTCATGGCTGTTGAGCAGCTTGCTGGAATCAAAGTTCCTGAGCGTGCACAAGTGATCCGTGTCATGTTGAACGAATTGTTCCGTATTAATAACCACTTACTTTACTGTGGTACGGCAATTCAGGATGCCGGTGGTATGACACCAGTATTCTATATGTTCGCAGACCGTCAAAAAGTATACGACATCGTTGAAGCAATTACGGGTTACCGTATGCACCCGGCATGGTTCCGTATTGGGGGTACAGCACATGACCTTCCAAACAACTGGCAAAAACTTGTTAAAGAGTTGCTAGATTGGATGCCAAAACGTTTGAACGAATACTACACAGCTGCATTTAAAAACTCTGTGTTTATTGGTCGTACACGTAATGTTGCTCAATACGATGCCAAATCTGCGCTTGCATGGGGTGTAACCGGTACTGGTTTACGTGCAACAGGTATTGATTTCGACGTTCGTAAATATCGTCCATACAGTGGCTATGAAAACTTCGACTTCGAAGTTCCGGTTGAGTATGAAGGCGATGCGTACGCTCGTGTACTTGTTCACTTCCGTGAAATTGAACAATCACTCAAAATTATCAAACAGTGTTTGGATAACATGCCTTCTGGTCCATATAAAGCGGATCACCCATTGGCTGTTCCACCACCAAAAGATAAGACGTTACAAGATATTGAAACTTTGATTACGCACTTCTTGAGCGTGTCATGGGGTCCTGTCATGCCTGCTGGTGAAGCGTCATTCATGACTGAAGTTGTGAAAGGTGCAAGTACTTATTACTTGACTTCGGATAAGGCAACGATGAGTTATCGTACTCGTATCCGTACACCGACGTTTACTCACTTACAGCAAATTCCTTCAGTGATTAACGGCAGTTTAGTATCTGACTTAATCATTTATCTGGCGACCATTGACGTGGTTATGGCTGACGTGGATCGCTAAGAGGTAACGCAAAATGATGATTCTGACTGATAAAAAACCACGTGTGAATGTTGAGGGGATTTTGACTGCTGAAGAAATCCACGAAATTGAACATCACATTGGTCACTATCCATACCCACGTGCAGCTTCTTTAGATGCATTAAAGTGCGTACAGCGCCGTAATGGCTGGGTAGATGATGCTCAAATGAACGCCATCGCACAATTATTAACGATCAGTGTTGCAGATTTGGAAGGTGTTGCAACGTTCTACAACCGTATCTATCGCCAACCTGTAGGTCGCCACGTAATTTTGCTTTGTGACTCAATTGCTTGCTTCTTGATGGGTGCTGAAACACTTGCTGAAGCATTCCAACGCGAATTAGGTATTCAGTTTGGTCAAACGACACAAGATGGTCGTTTTACGCTGCTTCCAATTTGCTGTCTAGGCAACTGTGACAAAGGCCCAACGTTAATGATTGATGAAGATACTCACGGTTTAGTAGAAGTGACATCAATCAAACAGTTATTGGAGAAGTATGTATGAATACTGAACCAAAACCAATTTATGGCGACGGTAATCCGGAAACTCATCCACTGACTTGGCGTTTAAGCAAACAAGAATCGGTACGTAGTGCTGACGATTACGAAGCACTTGAAGGTTATGCCGGCTTTAAAAAAGCATTAGGTATGAAACCTGCTGAAGTGCTTGAAGTCATTAAAGCTGCAACTGTAAAAGGTCGTGGTGGTGCAGGCTTCCCTGCAGGGATCAAATGGTCTCTTATGGCGCCAAATGATGGCGGTCCACGTTACTTGATCTGTAACGCCGATGAGATGGAACCAGGTACCTTTAAAGACCGTTTGTTGATGGAAAAACTTCCTCACCAATTGATCGAAGGTATGTTGATTGCAGGTTATACCCTAGAAGCAACTCAGGGTTATATCTTTATTCGTGGTGAATATATCGAGGCTGCACAATACCTAAATGAAGCGCTTGAGCAAATCCGCGCTAAAGGTTACTTAGGTGACAACATTTTAGGTTCTGGCTGGAACTTTGAGTTACACGTGCACACTGGTGCAGGTCGTTATATTTGTGGTGAAGAAACTGCATTGATTAACTCACTTGAAGGTCGCCGTGCTAACCCACGTACTAAACCACCGTTCCCGCAAGTTGCTGGTGCATGGGGTCGCCCAACGATTGTGAACAACGTTGAGACTTATAACAACTTGCCAGCAATCATGCTTCGTGGTCCAGAATGGTATATCGGTTTATCAGCAGGTAAATCAAAAGATCCGGGCACAAAGATTTATGGTGCGTCAGGTAAAGTAAAATTCCCTGGTCTTTGGGAACTACCATTTGGTACGACTGCACGTGAAGTAATCGAAGAACATGCTGGTGGTATGCGTGATGGCTTGAAGCTTAAAGCATGGTTACCAGGCGGTGCGTCTACTGACTTTTTACCGGCAGATACCATTGATTTACCAATGGATGCTGAAACCATTATGAAAGCAGGTTCGCGTTTAGGAACATGTTTATTAATGGTGGTAGACGAGACCCAATGTATGGTGTCGTTGACCCGTAATCTGGAAGAATTCTTTGCGCGTGAATCATGTGGCTGGTGTACACCTTGCCGTGATGGTTTGCCATGGGCTGTTAAAGCGCTTAAAGCACTTGAGACAGGTGAAGGTAAGAAAGAGGATATCGACCACTTACAAGAACTTACTCGTAAATTGTGGATTGGTAAGACTTTCTGTGCCCACGCACCAGGTGCGATGGAGCCGCTTATGGGCGCACTCAAACATTTCCGTAGCGAGTTTGAAGCGAAAGTGACTGATCGTCCTGTCGTGCAAACTAGCAACGTAGAACAAGCTTAAGGGATTCGACTATGGCTACAATTCATGTCGATGGAAAATCGTACGAAGTCAATGGATCAGAAAACTTGCTACAAGCATGTTTATCCCTTGGCATTGATATTCCGTATTTTTGTTGGCACCCATCCTTAGGTTCTGTTGGTTCATGTCGTCAATGTGCCGTAACTCAGTATGCAAATCCTGAAGATACGCGCGGACGTCTTGTGATGTCATGTATGACACCAGCATCTGACAATACCTATATTTCGATTGAAGACAAAGAAGCAGTAGATTTCCGTGAATCTATTGTTGAGTTCTTAATGACCAATCACCCACACGACTGTCCAGTGTGTGAAGAGGGTGGTCACTGTCATTTACAAGATATGACTGTAATGACAGGTCACGACCGTCGTCGCTATCGTTTTACTAAGCGTACACATTACAACCAAGAACTAGGCTCATTCATTGCACATGAAATGAACCGTTGTATTGCTTGTTATCGTTGTGTTCGTTACTACAAAGATTATGCAGGCGGTACAGACTTTGGTGTATATGCCAATGCATCACGTGTTTACTTTGGTCGTCCAGAATCAGGTACTTTAGAGTCTGAATTCTCTGGTAACTTGACTGAAGTATGTCCAACTGGTGTATTTACCGATAAGACTCATTCAGAGCGCTATAACCGTAAATGGGATATGCAATATGCACCAAGCGTGTGTCATGGCTGTTCTTCAGGTTGTAACATCTCTCCGGGTGAGCGTTATGGCGAAATCCGTCGTGTAGAAAACCGTTTCAATGGTTCGGTTAACCAATACTTCCTTTGTGACAAAGGCCGTTTTGGCACAGGTTATGTAAACCGTGCAGATCGTCCACGTCAACCTCAGTTCCGTAATGGCGAAACAGTAGCTACTGTTTCTGTTGACCAAGCGTTGGACCAAACAATTGCGAAACTTGAAGGTAAAAAAGTTCTAGGTATCGGTTCGCCACGTGCAAGCTTAGAATCAAATTACGCATTGCGTGAACTAGTGGGCCAAGCAAACTACTCAACAGGTGTTGCACAAAAAGAGCAAAGCCTCGTTGAACTTGCTGCTTCAATCATGCAAACAGAGGGTATTTACAACCCGAACATGCGTGAAATTGAAAGCTACGATGCAGTACTAATTTTGGGTGAAGATTTAACTCAAACTGCTCCACGTATGGCATTGTCAGTTCGTCAAGCTGCAAAAAACAAAGCTCGCGAAATGGCTGCAAAAACACGTACACCGGACTGGTTGGCTGAGCCTGTACAACGTATTGGTCAGGAAGCGAAATCTCCGATCTATATCTTGGCTGCAACTCAAACTCGTCTTGCAGATGTTGCGACAGGTGAAGTTGTTGCATCTCCAAATGATATTGCGCGTTTAGGTTTTGCAGTTGCTGCGGCAGTTAAAGGTGAAACAGTTAATGGTTTAGATGAAGATGCAAAAGCATTTGCTCAAACTATTGCCGACACTTTAAAAGCAGCAAACAAACCGTTAATTATTGCGGGTACGAGCTTGCAAGATGCTTCAATTATGGAAGCGGCAGCAGAGTTAACGCAAAACCTTGGCTCAAAAGCTGGTTTAAGCCTTGTTGTTCCTGAAGTGAACTCTATGGGCTTGGCATTATTTGGTGGCTTAAGCCTTGAACAAGCATTTGCTCAAGACTACGACACACTTGTTATTGTTGAAAATGACTTATTCCGTCGTTTACCGGCCGCTCAAGTTAAAGCAGCACTTGATAAAGCTGAAACAGTAATCGTGCTTGACCACAGTGAAACTGAAACTGTGAAACAGGCTGATATTGTACTTTCAGCAGCAAGCTTTGCTGAAGGTGATGGTACTGTCGTAAGCCAAGAAGGTCGTGCACAACGCTTCTACCAAGTTTACGATCCAAGCTACTACAAACCTGAATACGCGATTAAAGAATCTTGGCGTTGGTTGCATGCCATTGAAACTGGCCTTAAAGGCAAGCCAATTGATTGGACAGTACTTGACGACGTAATCGAAACAATCGTGAAGAACGTTCCAGTACTTGAAGCAATTCAAGATGTTGCGCCAGACGCTGGCTACCGTGTACATGGTTTGAAAATTGCTCGTGAACCACGTCGTTATTCTGGTCGTACAGCAATGCGTGCGCCTTTATCGGTTCATGAACCTAAACAACCGACAGATCCAGACTCAGCATTAACATTCTCTATGGAAGGTTATGTAGGTCCGCAAAAAGCTTCTTCGCTTGTACCATTTGCGTGGGCACCAGGTTGGAACTCTCCACAATCTTGGAACAAATACCAAGATGAAGTGGGTGGTCACTTAAAAGGTGGTGATTCAGGCGTTCGTTTATTCGACCGTTTAGCAAAACGTCCAGCACGTAGCTATGTCGCTCCAACAGCTGTAGTTGCAAATCCTGAAAGCTTCCGTCTTGTACCAATGCACCATATCTTTGGTTCTGGTGAATTCACAATTAAAACACCTGCAATGGAAACTCGTATTCCTGAAGCTGTATTTGCTGTGGGCGAACAAGACGCAACACGTTTGAATCTACAAGAAGGCCAACGTATTACAGTAAAAGCAGGCGAAACAACTGTGAGCTTACCTGTACAAGTAATCGAATATTTACCTACAGGTTATATTGGTTACCCAGTTGGTTTAGCTCCGACAGTATCTTTAGCTGAACCTGTTTCAGTGGCATTAGGAGTGTAATTCATGAATCAAGAAATTATACGTCAAACGCCACTTTGGGCTGAGAACTGGCCAATTGCTTACGCTGTTGTTCAAGCAGTTGTGATTTTGCTTGTTGTTGTTCTTGTTGCAGCGTTGATGTCTTTCATTGAGCGTCGTTTGCTTGCGTGGTGGCAAGACCGTTATGGTCCAAACCGTGTTGGTCCTGGTGGTATGTTCCAGATCGTTGCCGACATGCTTAAGATCATGTTCAAAGAAGACTGGACACCAAAATTTGCTGATAAATTAACTTTCCGTTTAGCTCCGGCAGTTGCGATGGCAACTGCGGTGCTTTCGTTCATGGTTATTCCTGTAAGCCCTGCATTGGGTGTTGCGGACATGAGCATCGGTTTGTTGTTCTTTATGGCAATGGCTGGTATTGCGGTTTATGCAGTGTTATTCGGTGGTTGGTCATCAAATAACAAATATTCATTACTCGGTGGTTTGCGTTCAGCTGCTCAAACAATTTCTTATGAAGTGTTCTTGGGTATCTCGCTAATGGGTGTGGTTGCAATCGCTGGTTCATTTAACCTTCGTGAAATTGTTGAAGCTCAACGTGATGTTTGGTTCATCATTCCACAGTTCTTAGGTTTCTTGATTTTCGTTGTTGCAGGTGTTGCGGTAACTCACCGTCACCCATTTGACCAACCTGAAGCAGAACAAGAATTGGCCGAAGGTTACCATGTTGAATATGGCGGTATGAAATGGGGTATGTTCTTCGTTGCTGAATATGTAAACGTTGTACTTATCTCTGCATTGATCGTGACTTTATTCTTTGGTGGCTGGTTAGCTCCATTCAATTTAGAAATTCCATTTGTTCCACCAGTGTTCTGGTTTGTGATTAAAACAGCATTCTTCGTAATGATGTTTGTATTGGCACGTGGTTCTTTAATGCGTCCACGTTACGACCAAGTCATGAACTTCGGTTGGAAAATTTGTTTGCCGCTGGCGTTGGTTAACCTATTGGTAACTGGTGCTGTGATTCTGATGAATCAGGCCTAAGACAGCAGGGAGTACAAAATGTATAAAATTCTAGCTGGAGTTGGGTCAATCGTTCGGACGTTATTCATGGTATTTACCCATGGTTTCCGTAAACGTGACACAATTCTTTATCCAGAAGTACCAGCAGAGGAAATTGTACCACCTCGCTATCGTGGTCGTATTATCTTGACACGTGACCCGGATGGGGAAGAGCGTTGTGTGGCATGTAACCTTTGTGCGGTTGCATGTCCGGTTGGCTGTATTTCACTGCAAAAAGCTGAAAAAGAAGACGGACGTTGGTATCCGGAATTTTTCCGTATCAACTTCTCTCGTTGTATCTTCTGCGGTATGTGTGAAGAAGCATGTCCAACTACAGCGATTCAGCTAACTCCAGATTTCGAGTTGGGCGAATACGTACGTCAAGACCTCGTATATGAGAAAGAAAACTTGCTCATTTCAGGTCCAGGTAAATACCCAGACTATAACTTCTACCGTGTAACTGGTATGGCAATTAACGGTAAAGAGAAAGGTCAAGCACAAAAAGAAAGTGCACCAATCGATGTACGGAGTCTATTACCATGATGTGGCCGTTTTATTTGATGGCGCTCGTGGCCATCGTTTCTACGGTTCGTGTAGTGACTAACACGAACCCTGTACATGCATTGCTTAGTCTGATTGTTTCATTGCTTGCTGTTGCTGGTATTTTCATGATCGTAGGTGCGCCGTTTGCCGGCGCCCTCGAAATCATTGTTTATGCTGGTGCGATTATGGTCTTGTTCGTATTCGTTGTGATGATGCTTAACTTAGGGCAACACACAGTTGAACAAGAACGTAAATGGCTTTCTTCAGATGCTTGGGCATATCCAGCACTCATGAGCTTTTTACTTGGCTTACTTTTAGTTTGGATGCTCGGTGGTGAATATACAACCATCTCTGCACCACTTGGAGCACAAGTAATTGGACCAAAAGTTGTTGGTCAAGCGCTCTTTACACACTATTTATTGTTGGTTGAAGTTGCCGCGATGTTATTGCTAGCAGCCCTTGTTGCAGCATACCACTTAGGTAAACGTGAACCAGGTGCAGAAGAGGAAAAAGAATAATGGGCCAGATCCCTTTAGAACATGGTTTGATTGTTGCAACCATTCTTTTTGCACTCGGTTTTTACGGTGTAATGGTGCGACGCAACCTTTTATTTATGTTAATGAGCCTTGAGATCATGATGAATGCTGCAGCGTTAGCATTCGTTCTTGCGGGTAGTGTATGGGCACAACCAGATGGACAAGTCATGTTCATTCTGATTTTAACCCTTGCTGCGGCAGAGGCGTGTATCGGTCTTGCGATTGTCCTTCAGTTCTATCATCGCTTCCATCATTTGGATGTGGATGCTGCTAGTGAGATGCGCGGATGAGTTATTTATATCTAACAGTATTATTTCCGCTAATCGGTTTTATTTTATTGGCGGCTGGGCGTGATAAGCTCTCTGAAAATGTTGCAGCAATTATTGGTGTAGGTTCTGTAGGTTTATCTGCATTATTTGCATTGATTGCTGGTATGGCATTTACCAGTAGCGGCCAGCAAGTTTTTGTTCAAAATCTTTGGACATGGTTCAATGTTGGTGGTTTCGCGCCTGGCATTAGCTTACATTTAGATGGCTTATCTTTACTCATGATGGGTATGATCACGGGTGTTGGTTTCCTAATCCACATCTTTGCATCATGGTACATGCGTGGTGAAGAAGGGTATGCGCGCTTCTTCTCTTATTTCAACCTATTCGTTGCAAGCATGCTTTTGCTTGTGTTGGGTGACAACTTAGCGTTGTTATTCTTAGGTTGGGAAGGCGTAGGTCTATGCTCTTACTTGCTGATTGGTTTCTATTATGCAAATCCTGCAAATGGTTGGGCAGCGATCAAAGCATTTACAGTTACCCGTGTAGGTGACGTATTCTTACTTATCGCTTTATTCTTGCTTTACCAACAATTTGGTACGCTTAATACTCAGTACATCGTTGAACACGCAGCAGAAGTAATGACGAAGAGTTCGTCACTTACCATCTGGACTGCATTAATGTTGTTCTTGGGTGCTGCTGGTAAATCTGCACAAATTCCATTGCAAACATGGTTAGCAGATGCGATGGCAGGTCCTACACCTGTTTCTGCATTAATCCACGCAGCAACAATGGTAACAGCTGGTGTGTACTTGTGCTGTCGTCTATTCAGCGTATTTGAACTTGCGCCTGAAGTGATGCAATTCATTTCGGTAACAGGTGCTGTAACTTTATTAGTTGCAGGCTTTGCTGCTCTCGTACAAACAGACATCAAACGTATTTTAGCTTACTCAACTATGAGTCAGCTTGGTTATATGTTTATGGCTGTAGGTGCAGAAGCGTATCAAGCTGGCTTGTTCCACATGTTGGCTCACGCATTCTTCAAAGCATTATTATTCTTGTCTTCTGGTGCAGTTATTCTTGCTTACCATCACGAACAAAATATTTTCAAAATGGGCGGTTTGTTCTACAAAAACAAATTCCTATTTGCATGTTTTGCGATTGGTGGCGGTGCATTAGCAGCTATCCCATTCTTAACTATCGGCTTCTTCTCTAAAGACGCGATTCTCGGTGAGGTTTGGGTACAAGGTCAATCGATTGCTTTATATAACAGCTTATATTGGGCTGGTGTAGCAGGTGCATTCCTGACTTCAATCTATACCTTCCGTTTAATCTGGGTTGTATTCTTCGGTAAAGAAAATACACATTACCATGAGATTAAAGGTGCTACTTACTGGGCTCCATTAGGTATTTTAGCTGTATTGTCTACTTTTGTTGGTGCTGCATTAAAAGCTCCGGTAGCAAACATTTTGAATACGGCAAAAATTCCTGAATTCCATGTTGCTGAACAATTTGTTGAAGGCATGCATGGGGCAGAGCATTTAGCAGTAGGTATCGCGCTTGTTGGTTTAGCTGTTGGTATTGGTCTATTTGCATTTGCTTACGGTGCAGTAAAATCGTTTGCAAAAACAAGTCTTGGTGCTGGCTTAGCTCATATTTGTCGTACTGCATTTGGTTTCGATGCGTTGTATGACATCGTTTTTGTTAAACCTTATTTATTCTTCGCCAAACTATTTGGTCGTGATCCGATTGACAGCTTATGGCTTGTTCTTCCTGCGCTTGTTAAAGGCGGAAACAGTTTCACAAGCTCACGTCAAACAGGTTCATTGCGTGAATACGCATCAAGCATGTCACTCGGTGTAGTGGTGTTATTGATGATCTTGATCGTTATTCAGGTAGTGGGGAAATAAAATGGAAAACAATTTAATTTTACCCGCGCTGATCCTTGTTCCGTTCATTGCAGGTTTTACTTGTTGGTTAGTCGATAAACTCGACAAAACTTTGCCACGCTGGATCGCCTTAATTGGTATGCTCATCACGTTGGGCTTAGGTCTTGCACTTTGGCAAAGTGGTACTTATAGCTACGAGTTAGGCTCAAAAGTCCCAACTTGGACAGCTGAGTTTTATTTACCGTGGATTCAATCTCTCGGTATTGGCATTCACCTAGCAGTGGATGGCTTGTCTTTACTCATGGTGTTATTAACAGCTTTACTTGGTGTACTTGCTGTTGGTTGTTCATGGGGTGAGATCCAAAAGAATGTTGGTTTCTTCCACTTAAACTTGTTATGGAGTTTAGGGGGCGTTATCGGCGTGTTCTTGGCAATTGATTTGTTCCTATTCTTCTTCTTCTGGGAGATGATGCTTGTACCAATCTACTTCTTGATTGCGTTATGGGGTCATAAGGGTTCAAACGGTCGTTCACGTGTTTACGCTGCAACCAAGTTCTTCTTATATACGCAAATCGCTGGTTTAGTAATGTTAATCGGTATCCTTGGCCTTGTGGTTTATGGTTACATGATGACTGGTATGATCGGTTTTGATTACAACTATTTATTAGCTGTAGCGAATCGTTTACCTGCTGGCTTCGCGTATGGTTTCATGATCTGCTTCTTTATTGGTTTTGCAGTGAAGTTACCAGTTTTCCCATTGCATGGCTGGTTACCGGATGCCCATGCTCAAGCACCTACAGCGGGTTCTGTAGACTTGGCTGGTATCTTGATTAAAACAGCAGCGTACGGTTTGCTTCGTTTTGTAATTCCATTCTTCCCGGCAGCTTCTGCACAGTTTGCAGATATTGCAATTATTTTCGGTTTGATTGGTATTTTCTACGGCGCGTGGTGTGCTTACCAGCAAACTGATATGAAACGTTTACTTGCGTATACGTCGATTTCACATATGGGCTTCGTTTTACTTGCTATTTATGCAGGTAATATTTTGACCTTCCAAGGTCTAATGATCATGATGTTGGCACATGGTTTGTCATCAGCTGCATTGTTCATTATGTCTGGTCAAATCTACGAGCGCTTACATACACGTGATTTACGTTTGATGGGTGGTCTTCGTGGTCAGCTCCAGTATTTACCGTTCTTCTTAATGTTCTTCGTCGCAGCTCTTGTTGGTGTGCCAGGTTTAGGTAACTTTATTGGTGAATTCCTGATTTTGATGGGTTCATTTAATAAATATCCTGTATTCACGATCATTGCTTCTATCAGCCTTGTATTTGCAGGTTTGTATGGTTTGATCTTGATTCACCGTGCTTTGTTTGGTGAACCAAACTCTGAACAAAAGCAACACTACACTAGTCCATTAAAAGACTTATCTGCTCGTGAAGTTAGTATTTTGATGATTTGTGCGATTGGTCTCGTTTGGCTTGGTATCTATCCACAAACATTCTTGGATGTATCTCATTCAAGCATGCAGTGGTTGGTCAATAGTTATGTACCAGTACAAGAAGTCGTTGAAACTGTTCAGCAAACAGCTACTCAACTTGACCATGTGGAGATCCAATAATCATGAACTTCACAGTATCATTTTCTACGCTTATGCCTTTAGCACCGGTGATGATTGTTGCTTTGACAGCAGTCGTCGTCATGCTGTTAATTTCAATTAAGCGTAACCATAATTTAATCGCAACAACCTCTGTTGTCGGTTTAAACCTTGCTGCACTTTATATCTTGTTAGAATTATTTGGCGGTAAATTTGTGCCGGCAAATGTGATGGGCATGTTTATGGTTGATCCATTTACTATGTTCTATCAATTCATGATTTTAGTTGCATCATTGGCTTGCTGTACTTTGTCTCATGCATATATTGAGACTTATAAAGACAACCGCGAAGAACTCTATCTTCTGTTACTTGCTTCTGTAGCAGGTGCAATGTTGATGGTTGCAAGTTCACACTATGCATCATTCTTCATTAGCCTTGAGTTAATGTCGATTCCTGTATACGGCTTACTTGCTTATACATATCAACGTAGTCAGTCGCTTGAAGCAGGGATTAAGTATCTTGTGCTTTCTGCAACAGTTTCTGCAATGTTGTTGATGGGTATGGCGTATATCTACGCTTATACTGGTTCACTTTCATTCTATGATTCTGTACAAGCTTTATTTGGCGCAATCAAACAGCCAATGGTGTTATTAGGTTTAGCACTCATTATTTTTGCTGTTGCATTCAAATTGTCGCTTGCACCGTTCCATAAATGGACACCAGATGTATATGCAGGTGCACCAGCTCCAATGGCAACGTTCTTGGCGACTGCTGCTAAAGTTGCAACAATTGGTTTGTTCGTACGTTATTTGCTTGCTTCTGGCGCAATCATGGTGAACTCGCTAGTGACTGTTTTGACAATCATTGCCGTATTGTCAATTTTAGTCGGTAACTTGCTCGCTGTTCGTCAGGTCAACTTAAAGCGTATTTTGGGTTATTCATCTATTGCTCACTTTGGTTATTTGTTAATTGCTTTAATCAGCATGACATATGCAAGCTTGGGCAGCGTAACTGTGTATGTGGTGACTTATGTATTAACGACTATTGGTGCTTTTGGTGCAGTAGCGTTAATGTCTAGCCCATATAACAACGTAGATGAAGCGCAAAGCCTTGCAGACTACCGTGGTTTGTTCTGGCGCCGTCCAGTACTTACAGCAACATTAACAGTCATGATGTTATCTTTGGCTGGTATTCCATTAACAGCAGGCTTCATTGGTAAGTTCTTGGTTGTTATGGCTGCTGTAACAACTCAACACTGGTTCTTAGCTGCAATGATTATTGTGGGTAGTGGTATTGGTTTGTATTACTACTTACGTGTGATGGTTGTTATGTATATGACTCCACCTGAAACTCCTCGTATTGATGCTGATGCACATTGGGGACAAAAAGTGGGTGGTTTAATGGTATTGGCTGCTGCTGCATTAGTTATTATTTTGGGTGTTTATCCAGATCCAATGATTAATTTGGCATTAAAAGCAGAAATTTTATCTCCATTACATTTCATGCTTTCTCAGCAACAATAATTCTTGTGTACAAAAAAGCCTCCAAATATGGAGGCTTTTTTTTATTGATAGTTAAAAAAAGATTATAATAAATACGTTTTTATATTTTTAGGTAACATCTGTGGCCATTCAAGAAATTCGTCACCCACTTATTCGTCATAAATTAGGTTTATTACGTCGTGCTGACATCAGTACCAAGAATTTCCGTGAGCTTGCTCAGGAAGTGACTATGTTATTGACATATGAAGCGACGAAAGACTTACCAGTTGTGGATTGTGAGATTGAAGGTTGGGCTGGCAATGTTACTACTCAGCGTATCGCGGGTAAAAAAATAACGATTGTACCGATTTTGCGTGCAGGTATCGGTATGCTTGATGGTGTGCTTAACCTAATTCCAAGTGCAAAAGTAAGTGTGTTAGGGCTTGAGCGTGATGAAGCAACTCTAGAAGTACGTACTTACTATAAAAAGTTAGTTCCTGATGTCGCTAACCGTATTGCCATGATTATTGATCCAATGTTGGCAACAGGTAATTCTTTAGTTGCTGCTATTGATGTATTAAAGGCAAGTGGATGTAAAGATATCCGTGTTATGGTGTTAGTTGCAGCACCTGAAGGAATCGCGAAAGTAGAGGCAGCACATCCTGATATTCAGCTTTATACTGCATCTATTGACAATGGCTTAAATGAACATGGTTATATTGTTCCAGGTTTAGGCGATGCTGGTGACAAAATTTTTGGTAGTGTTCAAAAAGACTAATTTTTGAAATAACGATAAAAAGAGACTTCATTAAGCCGTATAACTTTAAAGAGCGGAAATGAAAGTCTCTTTTTATTTACTACAGTAATTGCATTGGGAAAGTAGGGTGAAAAATCATGAAGCAAGAGTTTTATACTGGAAGGGTAAAACAATATAACGCCGATAAAGGGTTTGGTTTTATTTCGACGACTGAAGGAGATATTTTCTTTCATATTTCTGATTTCCCTGCATCCGAAGGTGAACCGAAAAGAAATGAAAAAGTGAGATTTCTTGCTGCAGATAATCGAGGAAAATTTAAAGCTATTAAGATTGAGCGTATCGATCCTAACCCTGCGAAGACTAAGAAAACTAAAATTGCTGATCACAATAAAGCGATCACAAGTGAGTTATTGTCTAATTTCCGACGCTAATGAATGTGAAGATCAAGCTTTAAGCCTGATCTTCATCGCAAAATTTTAAAAATGCTTTAAGGCCCGGACCTTGATATTTTTGGCGGTGCACTAGCATATAAAGAGGGCGGGTAAGTTGCCAAAATGGAGTATCTAAAATAACAAGTTGACCTTTTTCACTTAAAGGTTCAATCGCTAACTTTGAAATACAAGACATTCCTAAACCGCCAGCCACTATTTTTAAGATCGCTTCGTTATGTCCAAGCGTCAAACGAATATTTGCATCTGGTAAATCTTGCAAAATTGCATTATCAAAGACTTCACGAGTACCTGAACCTTCTTCACGTAATATCCATTCTACGTCATGAAAATCTTGAGGCGTAAGTGGGCGATTTAAACGTGTTAACGGGTGGTCAGGTGAGCAGCACACTGCTAGCTCATCGTCACGCCAGTGAATACATTGGAGTTGAGGTAAGTGACAAGACCCTTCAATTAAAGCTAAATCAAGCTGAAACTGATTTACAGCTTCAATCATTTGGCGTGTGTTACCAACTTGAAGTTGTAAATGCGCTTGTGGATGACGTTGTAAGAAGTTAGCCATTAAATCTGGCATTAGATAATCACTGATGGTTAAAGTAGCCCCGATACGAAGGTCAATACTCTGTAACTCACCCTTGGCTGCTTGTTCAAAGGCTTCACAGCGGCCTAAAATTTCTAATGCTTGGGGAAGCAGAAAACGTCCAAGATCATTTAGCTGCAAGCGCTTACCTAAACGATCAAATAAAGGAGCACCTAAGCCGTCTTCTAAATCGGCTAAAGCCATACTTGCTGCACTTTGCGTCAGTCTGACCGCATCACTGGCTTTAGTAACGGTTCCTTCTTGGGCGACTGCTACAAAAACAGCCAACTGGCGTAATGTCATCCGCATGTTTAAAAAGCCTTAACGTTTAAAAGTATTCATTATTTCGGCTGTCATGCTAACATGAGCGCACTATTTCATGCCACGTTGAAATCATGTCAATTGAAAAATTTAGCGTAGAAAAAGTTTTATCTGTTCATCGTTGGACCCCAACACTTTTCAGTTTTACCATGACGCGTCCTTCGCATTTTAAATTTACGGCAGGGCAATTTGCGCGTATTGGTTTAAAGGTAGGAGATGAGCTGGTTGTCCGTGCGTATTCGGTGGTGTCTTCTCCGTTTGATGAAACGCTAGAGTTTTTCTCAATTGTAGTACCAGACGGTGCCTTCACTTCGAATCTACAGCATTTGAAAGTCGGTGATGAGCTTTATTTGGAAAAAATTCCATATGGTTACCTGACGTTGGCACGCTATCAACAGCCTTTACCGCATGATCTGTGGTTACTGGCAACAGGTACAGGCTTGGCTCCATTTTTGTCGATGCTACAAGACTTTGAAACTTGGTCTAATTACCAGAAAATTAACTTGGTCTACAGTGTTCGTACTGCGGCTGAGCTGGCTTATGTTGACCGTATTCAAGAGATTGCTGAAACTTTTGGGGAAGGACATAGCGGTTTTAAATTTATTCCTATTATTACCCGAGATCCATCTGCACCGTTACATGAACGCTTACCCGTGTTAATCGAAAATGGTGAGCTAGAAAAAGTAGCAGGCTTAGAACTCAGCCCAGCATCAAGTCATGTCATGCTTTGTGGAAACCCACAAATGGTTGATGATACGAAAGAGGCTCTAAAATGCCGTGGTCTTACAATGAATCGTCGTGGTGAAGGAAATATTGCGGTAGAAAATTACTGGTAAAACAAACAGGAAGTAAAATATTTTAAGAAAATTTTTTATGGATATGTTTATTAATGGACAAACATATCCATAAACTCACGGATCTCTGCAATCGCACTGTCGACATCTGTTGAAAGCCATGTTGGTTCAAATAATCCCGCATAGTGTTCAAGGCGGTCTTGAGGAACAACTAGGCGAACAGGACAATCTTCTTCGAGTAAACGCCACGGTAAAATTGGAACTTCATTGTCCAGAAATACATTGATATTACGAATATCAACAATCATCGCATTAATGCATTCAGGAAATGGCATGACCGAGAACTCTTCGGTACGGCGGCGGAAATATTCAAGATCCCCCCATTTGAGTTCATAACTTGGCTTATTAAATTCAATAATACCAATGAGATGGTCATCTCTTGTCTGATGCAAATAACATTGATGTGTGACGTCAGTGTCGAGATCAAGAGTTACGCTTTGCTGACGATACATCATAAAATTGAGTAGCTTTAAAACAAGGGGGCTTATTATAGCCTATTTTATAAAAAGTAAGGGCTAAAACATATTGTATTACAAATCGGAATTTAGCGCAGATTCTGAATATTGGGAGGTTAGATTCTAAAACGTTATAATTAAAGTGGCTAAATTTTATACTAAATTAATATTTTTAAAAGTAGAGTTTTGCAACTGTAGACACCTTCTCATAATGCTTTTTCACACAATGCAACAAATCAAATTGTTATGATGAATATAAAGTTAATGATAATAGAAGAGGGGAAAGAAGATGCATGATTTTTCAAAACCGCCTCATGTGACGAGTCCGGAAGAGACTGCAAAAAAAAGAAGATTGCCAGTTTATATTTTAATTATTGTTGGGCTTTTTCTTCTCGCACTTGTGGTTTATATGGTTGCTGATCACAGCAAAACGCCAAAAGAGGAAGCCGCTTTTCAACATGAGACCATACCACAAGTCATTAGTGGTACTTCTGATTTGAAGACCTATGAAGGGTAATAAGCTAACCAGTATATCGTGATAAAAAGCCTTTAGGATGTGACCTGAAGGCTTTTTTTGCAATCTTTTGCATCAATTTGTTGTATTTATGCAGAAGGTTGTTGATTGAAAAATATTCAAAACATAAGGTGACATAGACCGCATTTATCGTCATTTTTTACAACGAACTGGTGTTTTTCATTTAGTGATAACACTGAAAAGAACATAACAATTGAGGACATAACAATATGAATGAATTTTTTAATGGGCCTCGCGGCGCTCAGTTTGATGCGATGTATTACTGGGATCAGTTTCATCCTATTTTAGCTGCAATTGTCATCTTACTAGTAGGCTGGATCATCGCTTTATTGGTGGCGGCAGGTGTAAAAAAACTTCTGCAAAAAGTAAATACCAATGCGAAATTATCTTCAGCGACTGGACGTACACCCAATATAGAAGGTCTGATCTCCAAAGTCGTATTCTGGTTTATTCTGATTCTCGCCGTTGTTGCTGCTTTAAATGTGCTCAACATTAGTGGAGTGAGCGGTCCATTTAGCAACATGGTTAATCAGGTACTCGTCTATATACCAAATATCATTGCTGCTGTAGTGGTGGGCTTTATTGGCTGGATCGTTGCTCGACTGGTGCGGGCGGGGGTGACCAATGTTTTATCCCGAACTCAACTTGATGATAAGTTAAGCAGCGAAGTGGGTGTAGGGGGAATTAGCCAGAATATTGGTGAAATTCTTTATTGGCTTGTATTGTTACTTTTCCTTCCGATTGTTCTTTCAATCTTAGGATTAACAGGCTTACTGATTCCAGTTCAAAATATGGTAAATGATGCTGTAGCATTCTTACCAAATATCTTTATTGCTGGCGTTATCGTTTTTGTTGGTTATATCTTGGCAAAAATTGTACGCGGTATTGTTGAAGGATTAATTAATAGCTTAGGTGTGCAATCTCAAGCGGAAAAAATTGGTCTTTTCAAAAATTCAAATGTAGGCAAATTCTTAGGTTCATTTGTTTTTGCCATCATCATTATTACGACATTGATTGTAGCATTTGAAGCTTTAGGTATTGAGACTATTTCTCAGCCAGCAACAGCAATGCTCAATGAAATTTTACAAGCTATTCCAAACATTATTGCTGCTGGTTTAATTTTACTGGTTGCTTATATTGTTTCACGTTTTGTTGGTCGCTTGGTTGCTGAGTTAATTGCAGGAACTGGTGTTGATGAAATTCCTGCAAAATTAGATGTACAACGCTTTTTAGGTCAAACTAAAGTTTCTAATGCCGTTGGTTGGCTAATCGTGTTCTTTACCATGTTGTTTGCAGTTTCTGAAGCTGCTGACCGTCTTGGTTTCGATCAGATTAGTGGTCTAATCGCAATGTTTATCCATTTCGGTGCAAACATTCTATTGGGCGCTGTAATCTTGGTGATTGGTTTCTGGCTTGCAAATGTTGTGGCGAACGTTGTTCAACGCGGTGAATATAATAGTTCGCGTTGGTTAGGTAGTTTGGTTCGTGTCTTGATTATTGGTTTAGTCCTTGCACTTGGTTTAAGAGCGATGGGTATTGCCGATTCGATCGTAAACCTTGCGTTCGGCTTAACGCTAGGCGCAGTTGCAGTTGCTTTTGCTCTTGCATTTGGTTTGGGTGGTCGTCAACCAGCAGAAAGACTTTTATCTGATTTACTGGATAAAGCTAAGAAAGAGGCAAATCAACCAAATCCTTTATATCAACCGCCTACTACTAATAATACAACAGGTAGTTCGTCTACGGCTTCAACTCCGTCAACGACTACAACTGCACCATCAACAACAGTTTCATCTGATGCAAAACCAGCTGATTCTGCACAAGTAAATCCATCACAACCACCAGTAAATAAACCGTTTGGTTCTACTGGCGAAAATGATGAAATTTAGTAGGTGTAACTAATTTTCAGATAAACAGTACAAAAAATCTTTGATTTTTGTGATAAGTTCGACCACTCTATATTGAGTGGTCGTTCTGTCTTTGACAGCTATAAAAACAAATAAGTGAGGAAAATACGATGAAAAAACCTGGTCGTTTTTTAGCACCTGTTGTAATTGCTGGGATTACCGTTGGTTTTTTAGCAAGTGCTTATAAATTTGTATTTAGCAAATCTGAATCATCAAAACAGACAACAAGCCATAAGCATGATTCTGAAAAATCATCCAATGATTCAAAAGCATCAAATTAGCTTATTCATCATTTAAACATATTGTGCTGCTGCATAAGCCGAAGACCAAGCCCATTGGAAGTTATAGCCTCCTAAGTGGCCAGTCACATCAAGTACTTCTCCAATAAAGTATAGTCCTTTCTGCTTTTTGCTTTCGAGTGTTTTAGATGAAACTTCAGTTGTATCAATTCCACCTAAGGTAACTTCAGCAGTACGATATCCTTCTGTGCCTGATGGTTTAACAGTAAAACCATGTAGCTGCTCGGCAATATGATCTAGCTGTGCATCACTGATATTACCAATTGGTGTCTCGCTCTGCTCTGACCATATAAGTTGTTGTAACTCTTGTACGATACTTTTTGCCGTAAATTCGTTCAGAAGAGTACGCAGTAAAACTTTAGGTTGGGCTTTCTTTTTATCTTTTAAATAAGTTGCTAAATCTTGGCTCGGGAAAAAGTCGATTTTAAAACTTTCACCTGTATTCCAATAGTTTGAAAGCTGTAAAGAACTTGGACCACTCAAACCACGATGCGTAAATAATAATGCTTCAGTAAAGCTATTCTTTGAGTTAGTTAGAGTCACATCTAAAGCATTACCACTTAGGCGTGTAGTGACTTCTTTAATATGATCTGAAAAAGTAAATGGTACTAAACCAGCACGGGTTGGGAAAACTGTATGTCCAAATTTTTGTGCCAATTCATAGCCAAAACCAGAGCCACCTAAAGTTGGGATGGATAATCCGCCTGTAGCCACCACTAATGATTCACAGCTAAAACGGCCCTGATTTGTGTGTACTGAAAAACCACCTTGTTCTAATGGATCGACTTGTCCAACCTCACAATGGGTCTGGATTTCGACATTGTTTGTTTTATTACACTCACTTACCAACATCTCTAAAATTTCTTTAGCGCCGTTTAACGTAAATAATTGCCCGTGTTTACGTTCTTCATAGGCAATTCCATAATCACAGACCAGACCAATAAAGTCCCAGTTGCTATAGCGTGATAGGGCAGAAATAACAAAGTGCGGATTATGAGAAATATAGTTTTCAGGTTCTACATAGAGGTTGGTAAAGTTACATTTCCCACCGCCTGACATTAAAATCTTTTTACCAATTTTATTGGCTTTTTCTAAAATTAAGACCGAACGTCCCCGTTTAGCAGCATGTGCAGCCAACATGAGTCCAGAAGCACCTGCACCTAAGACAATGACATCGACATGACTGTTAGACATAAGAAGTTCTCGATTAGTCGTGAAAATTAAAAAGGGGCATATACTATCATGCCAGCACTTACTCATGCTAAGGACATTTATACAGGTAAGGGATAAGGCCTTCTAAAAGCGGGTGAGTCATGTGTGAGGTTTATTTCTAATATCAGCTTGTAAACCACCGGAATGAATTGCCAAAATACGAGTATTCTCTGGAAAATAATTGTTTTTTATAAGTTCAAACAGACCAAACATCATTTTTCCGGTATAGATCGGTTCAAGGGGGACCGTATATTGCTCTTCAAAATTTTCAATAAATGCGAATAGTTCAGGTGAGGTTTTCGCATAACCGCCCCAGCAGTATACATCTGTCAAAGACCAATTTTGTTTTTTAGTCCATTGCCTAATCTCTTGTTGTAAGAAATCACCTTTTAAAGCCGAAAATCCTAAGACTTTCTGATGTGCTGCACTTCTTTCAATCAGACCTGAAATCGTTCCGCCAGTTCCGACTGCACAGCAAATCACATCATATTGCTCTAAATCATATTGGCTGAGGATTTCCTGACAACCTTGAACTGCCAGTTCATTGGAACCACCTTCGGGAATGATATAGGTCTGCGGAAATTGTTGCTGTAATTGTTGAAGGTAATTTGCATCATCTCGTAAGCGATATTCATGGCGAGAGATAAAATGTAGCTGCATTCCTAAACTTTGAGCTTTTGCCAAGGTGGGATTAAGTGGTTTACTAGCTAACTCTTCACCACGAATAATTCCTATACTTTTTAAACCAAAAAGATGAGCTGCATAAGCTGTTGCAGCAATATGATTTGAGTAAGCCCCACCAAAAGTCAAAATGCTTGATAAACCTTGTTCTTTTGAAGCAAGCAAATTGTATTTTAATTTGAAAAACTTATTACCCGAAATTTGAGGATGAACTAAATCTAAACGTTTAATGTCGAGATGAACAGGGAAGGATAGTTCAATGTGCTGATAGGAGATAGGTTGGGCAATGTGATCAAACATTAGAAATTGAGAAAAATAATGATTGATCACATTGTAGCTTTTTTAAAGAGGTTTTTAAAAAGCTGATTAAGAGCTTGTGTCGACAGAAGTAATCACTGACATACCAGGGCGTAAGTGTTCTATTCCTTCCTGATTTGGGTCAATGGTAATACGCACGGCAATTCGTTGAACGACTTTGGTAAAGTTTCCTGTCGCATTATCCGGTTTTAGTACACTGAACTCGGAACCCGCGGCTGGAGAGATTTGTTCAACATGACCTGTAAATTTTTTATGTTTCATTGCATCGACTGTAAACCACGCTTTTTGTCCAATTCGCATGTTGGCAATTTGGGTTTCTTTAAAGTTGGCAATCACCCAAGTTTGCTGTGGAATCAGATAGAGTAACTGTGATCCTGCGGCCACATATTGCCCAACGCGAGGGTTTACTTCACCAAGTTGTCCATCCATTGGAGCAACAATAACACTATAGTCTTTGGTGGTTTGTGCTTGATCTAACTGTGCTTTAGCACTGGAAACTTGTGCTTCTAAGCCAGCTTCTGCGACTTGAGCTGTTTTAAGTGCTTCTTTGGCAACTAGAACATTAGCCTCTGCCTGTTTAAGTGCTGCAAGATTATTCTCGGCATCAGCAGCGGCTTTATCTTGCTCAGATTTAGAAGCTGCTCCACTATTCCCTAGCTGTTGATAGCGTCTAAGCTGTGCTAAAGAAAGTTCATATTGAGCCTTAACTTGTTCTACTTTAGCCTGCGCAGCCACAATATCCGCTTGTTTTTGAGCAATTGACTGAGTTTGATTGGCTAAAGTATTTTTGGCCTGTTCTACCCCCGAAGCCGCTTGTGCTACTTTTTGGTCATAAGTGGTGGCATCAATATGCATTAATACTTGACCCTTTTTAACATGGTCAAAGTCTTTCACTAATACATCTTTAACGTAGCCATTAATTTGCGACGATAAAATGGTAGTTTTACCTTTGACATAACTATTGTCAGTTTGCTGCACACTCGTGGCAAAAGGCCCAATTCTCCATGCCCACAAAATTACTAAAATACCGATAATAAGCACACCCAACATCCATAATAGGGTTGAGCGTTTTGTCGGAATCAGTTTACTTGCAGGTGCAGGTGCAGGTGCAGGTGCAGGTGTTGGCTCATTATTAGATGTTTGAGCAGGGGTTTGTTCCGGTTTATTTTGATCATCTGACATATATCAATCTCAATTTCTATTTCATCAATAACAAAAGCCGTTAAGGGCGGCTAATTCCTCTGCGTTGTAGGTATTTACTACGTGCAATATTAAATCCGCCCCATAAGAGTAAGGCGACGGCAAAAATACCGTTTAATGCAATCACATCATTGTAGGCACGGACCTGAGCTTCACGAGTAACCACTTGATTAAGTGAGCGTATAGACTGAGCTGTTTGTAATGCGGGGTCATTTGTTGTGATGGCTGCACTACGTTGATAGGTAGAAAGCCTTTGAGCAACTAATGGGTCGGCTTGTTCCAAATCTTTAATAATCTCGACTTGATAGTTTTGTGTACGATGTTGTTGATAGGTCGAGAAAAAAGATGAGCCAACAAGGCCACCAAATGTTTGGGTTGCAGAGAATAAGACAATAAAAGTCACTACATACGAAGGACCTTTAGCCAAAGTTTGTGCAAATCCAATTAGAAGTAAAGGACCGATAAACAGGCCGCCGGCAAAGCCTACTAAAAACTGGCTTGCAAAGAAGTTTGAAGGCCGTACATCGCTCGTAAGGTGATAATCTAATCCACAGGCAATGAGAATCAAAAACTCTGCAAAAAGTAAGTGAAAAATAATTCGTTCACGCGAGAAAGTAAGCGCACTAAATAGAGTTCCGCTTAAAATCCCCACCAATATGACCACATAGAGTGGAACAAATTGGTCTGGACCCATTCCCATAGTTTTTAGGAAGTTAACGGCTGCATAGCTTTGTTCTGACATTAAAAGACGAATGGCAAAAGCACCAAAGATAAAGCGTAGGGTTGAGGAGGCGCCTAACCAACGTGTCATAATTAATGGATTGGCACGATAATGTTCATAGAGCAAACCTAAAACAACTAAGCTAAAACCTGCAATTAATACATAAGCAAGCCATTCACTGTTAAACCACCATAAGATTGGGCCTTGTGTCAGCACAATACATAGACATGCAAAACCTGGCGCCAGTAAAGCAAAGGTGAAGAAATCCTGTTTTTCGAAAACATAGATTCGTAAGCTACGTGGTAATTTCAACGAAACCACCATCGCTAAACAACAAAGTGCTAAGCCGAGTTCAAAGGTGTAAAGAACAGACCAACTATCTGTGCTCACAAGAAAAGGAGAAATAATCCAGGCGAGGGGTACACCTAACTGCTGAAAGCCAAAGGCAATATATATACCTTTTGCCATGTCGGCTTTTTTAAAAGCTTGCATGGTGTAATACATACCTAAAGAGCTGAGTGGTGCACCAGCTAAACCTGCTACAACCCGAGCGAACAAGGCCATTTCATAGGTATGCACAAAAATGTGCAAAACCAGCACGGCAATAAAAATAACAAGTCCTATTTCTGAAAAGACTCTCAGACCATATTGTTGCCTAGCTTTAAACAAAATCAGATTCGAACTGACATTGGCCATTACATAAGCAGCAGGAAGCCAAGCGGCTTCAGAAGGCGTCAGGCCATACTCACCTTGTATTAAGGGTAAATTTGCCGTAATGAAACCATTACTTAAGCTTGCTGAAATAGCGACAAACAGACCAATAAAAAAATAAAGAAATCGCTTAGGTACAGAATGCGCAATCGCTGCCGGTGAACCAGGTAAAGTCGGCTGTTCTTCTGGTGTCCAGTCAGGTGGCGTTTCTAAATAACGAGGCGTTTTACTCATTCTATCCCTCGAATTTTTTGTACTTGAATACCATGAAATAGTAATTCAATTGCTCGTTTTGCTAAGCGGGTTTGTTCTTCAGGTTCATGTCCTTGAAATGAAGAACCCAACATTGCTGTGACCATTGCATAGTCATCAGCAGTTAGATCAGCTCGGCACAGTTTTTGTTCTATTGCATTTTCAATCAGTGGCTTAAGTGCATTATTCCGCCGTTCATAAATTTTTAGCATAATTGGATCTTGTCGATCAATCACTCTCCAAAAATCTTGCAAAATTGCGAGTTTGGGAAGTTGTGCAATATGTCCTTCAATTAAACGAAATAAACCATCTTCGAATTGTTGAAAATGAGCAGCTTTTTGCTCTAGCTGTGTAATTGCACGCTCTAAAAGGGCACTAATTAAAGCCTTTCGGTCACAAAAGTTGCGGTAGAACGTCGCTCTACCTACACCTGCATGGTCAATAACGACTTGTAGAGGGACATTAATACCATGAATACGAAAGCATTCCTCGGCTGCATTGAGTAATTCATCCCGATTATGGGCTGCAATTTTTTGACGTTTACTCATGTCACTGATTTGGGAGGTTTAAAGATGATATATTTAACGGACATTTTTGTCCGTTGTGAATAGCTAAATTGTAAAAACATGAAAATTCAATTTTTATAATTTATCTCTATTCCATTTTTATATGTGTCAAAAAAAGCTGCTAGAATATCGCGCAATTGCATGATGCTAGGTCAATACAATGTTTGAGTCCCTTATTCCTCTTTTTTCAATTGCGATGGCATTGATGCTTGGAGCAATAAGTCCTGGGCCAAGCTTTATTTATGTGGCGCAAAATTCAATATCTAAATCACGTAAACATGGCTTGTTTACGGCATTAGGGACGGGCACGGGTGCAGCTCTTTTTGGCTTTTTAGCAGTTATGGGGTTACAGGCAGTTTTATTGGCAGTGCCTTCAGCTTATCTAATTTTAAAAATTGGTGGAGGGCTGTATTTGCTTTGGCTTGCTTTTAAAATTATTAAACATGCCAAAGAACCAATTGCCATGGAAAATGATGCCAAATCGAAAATGACTTATAAACAAGCCTACCGATATGGTTTGATTACTCAGTTAAGTAATCCGAAAATTGCTGTTGTACTAGCGAGTGTTTTTACTGCTTTACTGCCAAAAGAAATTCCAAATTATTACTACGTCGCATTACCGCTCATTTGTTTTATGATTGATGCAGGTTGGTACTCGTGTGTAGCAATGCTTTTATCTTCAGAGAAGCCTCGAAAAATGTATTTAAAAGCAAAAACGGGTGTTGACCGAGTGGCTGGAAGCATTGTTAGTGTATTGGGCTTAAAGTTAATCTTCTTCAAATGATAAATCTTTAATTAAAATATCTAAAAAATATAAAGCCAACTCTTTGTAGTCTGGCTTTATTTTTGCGCAAAATATATACAAATTGAAATATCTTTTTTAGCACTTAAATATTTAAAAAGTGGTAACTTAATTAATAAAACAAAAAGAAATGAGGATCACGTTATGAAAAAACTAATGGTGAGCATTTCGGTTGTTTTTTTCATCTTAACTACAGGATGTGAGATGAGAACAACAAGTAAACAGCAACCTTCAAATGAACGGGCGATGAGTATTGCTGGTTCTCCGGTTTATGAAAAAGACTACAAAATTCCCGATTTACAAGCCAATAATCATGAGCAATCTAATTATTAATTGATGGATAGAATGTCTCACATATAGCACTTTAAATGTACTCAGTGTAGATAAGCCTGCTTATTTTAAAAAGTAGGTTAGAAATAAAAAAGCTCCCAATGTAGGGAGCTTTTTTTATATGTAGGCGGATTAAGAAACTTTATCGCCAGGTTTTGCACCGCTATCTGGTGAAATAATGAAAATGCCTTCACCATTTCCGGCAGCAAGTACCATACCGTTTGAAATACCAAAACGCATTTTACGTGGTGCAAGGTTAGCCACCATAACGACCAATTTTCCTTTTAGGTCTTCTGGCGCATATTGACTACGAATACCACTAAATACATTACGTGGTTCAGCTTCACCTACATCTAACGTCAATTGAAGCAATTTATCTGAACCCTCAACTGTACCTGCCTCAACGACCTGAGCAACACGTAAGTCAACTTTTAAGAAATCTTCAATACCGATAATTTCAGCTTCACCAACTGCTGGAGTAGGGGCTGCTTTTTTCTCGGCAGATTTCTCTTTTTTCGCTGCTTTAGTCGCTTGTGGAGCAGGAGCACCTAAAGACTCTTTAGAAGCATCAACCATGGCTGCAACAGCTTTTGGATCAACACGCTGCATAAGAGGTTGGAACTGTGCAATCTCATGGCTTACAAGAATTTGTTTACGTGACTCGAAATCGAAGCTTTCAAGTTTTAAGAAATCTTGAACTTGCTGAGCTAAAGTTGGCAGTACTGGAGCTAAGTATACTGCTAATTGACGGAATAAGTTGATACCCACAGAGCAGACGTCAAGAACTTGTTGCTCTTGACCTTCTTGTTTAGCAAGTGCCCAAGGCTTTTTCTCATCAATATATTGGTTTGCACGGTCAGCAAGCGCCATAATTTCACGGATCGCCGTAGAGAATTCACGCGCTTCATATGCAGCAGCAATTGAATCACCAGCATCAATAAAGCTTTGTACTAAGTCAGATTCAGCACATGTACTTGATAGCGTATTGTTAAAGCTGCTGTTAATAAACTTAGCACAGCGACTAGCAATATTAACCACTTTACCGACTAAATCTGAATTTACTTTTTGAACAAAGTCATCAAGGTTCAAGTCAGAGTCTTCAACTTTATCTGAAAGTTTAGAAGCAAAGTAATAGCGTAAATATTCTGGGTTTAGATGTTGTAAGTACGTCTCGGCTTTAATGAAAGTACCGCGAGACTTAGACATTTTTTGTCCATTTACAGTCAAGAAACCATTTACGAACAAGCCCGTTGGGGTGCGATAGTTCGCGCCTTCAAGCATCGCAGGCCAGAATAAAGCATGGAAGTAAACAATGTCTTTACCAATAAAGTGGTAAACCTCATTTTGACTATCTTTCTTCCAGAAATCATCAAAGTTTAAGTCTGGGCGCTTAGTTTTGATGTAGTTTTCAAAACTAGACATATAACCGATTGGGGCATCTACCCACACATAGAAATATTTATTTGGCGCATCCGGAATTTCAAAACCAAAATAAGGAGCATCACGAGAAATATCCCAGTCTGCTAAACCTGCTTCAAACCATTCATCTAACTTGTTCGCAATTGAAAGAGGTAAGCGACCTTCATCGCGGGTCCATTTTTGCAAATATTCAGCAAAGTTTGGGAGCTTGAAGAAATAGTGATCTGATGATTTTTCAACTGGTGTTGCACCACTTAAAGTCGAACGCGGATTGAGTAACTCAGTCGCATTATAAGTTGTACCACACACTTCACATGAGTCGCCGTATTGATCTTCGGACTTACATTTTGGGCAAGTACCCTTAATGAAACGGTCAGACAAGAACATACCTTTTTCCGGATCAAATAATTGAGTTACAGGTCGAACTGCAATATTTCCGGCTTCACGGTTTTTAATATAGATATCTGTTGAACGAGCTTTGTTTGCATCACTATGAGTTGAATCATAATGATCGAAATGTACGCCAAACCCGTCAAAATCACGGATGTGTTCTTTTTGAACATTCGCGATTTGCTCTTCTGGGCTAATACCATTTGCTTCGGCACGTAGCATAATTGCTGTACCGTGAGCATCATCCGCACATACATAAGTCACGTCATGACCCATTGCCCGCATGGCACGAACCCAGATGTCTGCCTGGATATAACCGAGTAAATGACCCATATGAATTGGACCATTGGCATAAGGGAGGGCATTGGTGACTAAAATTTTACGCACGGATCTCATTCTCTCATTCGTATTTATAAGGTGGAAGATTTTAACTGATGCAGGGAGATAAGCAAAGATTAATAATCTTTGACTAAATATAAGAGGTATCTATAAAAATGGACTTAAAGCCAGAAGTTATTTCTCTTTAGAACAGATAAACAAATCAAAAAATATTTGAACCTTCCTGTATTGTCTTTGTTTCAAATTGCAGTTACGGTCAGAAAATAAGCCATAACGATGTATAACTAATAACTTATTCAGGTAATTTTTTTAATTAACGATGAGGATAACAACGATGACTACTGAAAATAAATTAGATGAATTAAAGGCAAAAGCGGCTGATGCAAAAGTACAAGGTGAAAAAGCTTTGGACGATTTAAAAGAAAATGTAAAAGAGAAACAAACTGCGGGTAAAGAAGCAGTTGCAGATAAAGTAGATGAGCTAAAGACCAAAGCGGCCGATGCAAAAGTACAAGGTGAAAAAGCCTTGGAAGATTTAAAGGAAAATGTAAAAGAAAAACAAGCTGCTGCAAAAGAGGCAGTTGAAGATAAAGCTAGTGATTTGAAAGGCAAACTTGATGATGCTCAGCATAGTCTGCAAGATAAGTTTGACCATTTACGTACTGAAGCAGCGCATAAACTTGATGATGCTAAAGCCAAAGCTGCAGAATTAAAGGAAGAGGCGGCTACAAAATTTGATGAGTTAAAAACTCAAGCAACTGCAAAATTTGATGAGTTGAAGAAAACTGCTACCGAAAAACTCAATAAATTGAAAAATCATGATTCTGCTGAATAAGCTGATTTAAACTAAAATCCGTACTCCTTACCTAAAAGATGAGATCTGAAGTTAGTAATTATTCATCCCAAGGTGAGCGAGTGCGGAGCAATACTGTTACACTATCTCCATTAAGCTGTAATGATCTGTTTTTGGAGTAAACAATATGTCTTGGCTTTCTTCATTAAAATCCGTTTTTTCACCCGCACAAGAAGTGAAAGAAGAGGAAATCCAAACCGTACTCCAAAATTATTTATTGCCAGATTCAAAAGATGCTTTAAAAGAGCGCATTAGTCAGCTTCAAGTGCAAGGTCGTGTTTTACAACTCACCATTAATACTTTCCCAGACGAAAAAGAATACTTGCAGCAAATTCATGATGATTTAGCTGGTGCTTTGCAAAAGTGCGGTATTGAAGAACTTAATTTACATGTAGTTCAACAAAAGCGCCCTACACAAGAAAGCTCTGGTCAAGGTTGTTCATCTAAAGCACCGAAAGAGACTTCGAATTTACCTCCTGTGCTTGATGCCTCACCTAAGTCTGAACCGGATCCAAATAACCCACCAATTCAGAAAGCAGCGCCGCAACAAAGAGATGTGCCACTTCATCCTCGAATCAAGAATGTTATTTTAGTTTCATCAGGTAAAGGGGGGGTTGGTAAATCGACAACTACGGTCAATTTAGCGCTTGCCTTACAAAAAATGGGACTTAAGGTTGGGGTATTAGATGCTGATATCTATGGACCAAGTATCCCGACCATGCTAGGTAATGCTGGTAAAACTCCCCTGATTGAAAGTGAAAATTTTGTGCCTTTAGATGCTTACGGTATGGCAGTACTTTCTATTGGACATCTAACTGGCGATAACAACACACCTGTTGCATGGCGTGGGCCGAAGGCTACAGGCGCTCTAATGCAATTATTTAATCAAACGCTTTGGCCAGATTTAGATGTACTCATGATTGATATGCCACCGGGTACTGGTGATATTCAACTCACGCTTGCACAGCGTATACCAGTGACTGGCTCAATCATTGTGACGACCCCACAAAATGTTGCTTTGCTTGATGCGACTAAAGGAATCGAGTTGTTTAATAAAGTTGGTATTCCATTATTAGGTGTCGTTGAGAACATGTCGACCCACATTTGTTCAAACTGTGGGCATGAAGAGCAAATTTTTGGTATCGGTGGTGGTGATAAGCTTTCCGAGCAATATCATATTCCATTGCTAGGTCGTTTGCCTTTAAATGCTCAAATACGTGAGCATGCTGATCAAGGTAAACCGAGTGTGATTGCAATGGATGATGCAGCTGATAGTTATATCGATATTGCGAAAGCGGTGTGGCAACAGATTGAGAGAGTTCCTCAGCGTGCACGAGATGATAAACGAATCTTTTGATTCATCTGACCCGACTTTAAGTCGGGTTTTTTATTGGCTGGTTAAAAGAAAAATTTAAATTACTGAATCTAAATAACAAAGCTAAACTTGAAATTGGCATGCAGATTGCTACTTTACGCTTCTTTTTCAAAGAAACAGGTGGAAAATGCAATTTAAGTATAGTTTGGGCGTAATCAGTTTATGTAGCGCTTTATTTTTAGTTGGATGTAATGATGACAACTCATCAGTTTCACAAACACCAACTGTACAGGAACAAAAACAGAAGTTACAGCCGATTATTATTCAGGGGGCTTTACCCGTAGAGTCGGAAAGAATGGCTTCAAAGTTAGAAAATAAAACTGTTGAAACAGTAGGTGGCTGGACCTTTTGGAAAGGAACCTACAATGGCTATCCAATGATTATTTCTAAAACACGTATGGGGATGAGTAACTCTGCTGCCGCGACTGCTTTGGCAATTGAACGTTATAAACCGATTGCCATTATTAACCAGGGAACAGCAGGGGGGCACGATCCTGATCTCCATGTTTATGATATTGTTTTAGGAAAATATGCAACCAATATTGGTGCGTTTAGAACGCCTAAACAGCCATTAGGTGGCGGTTCAAACTCACTTACATGGGTTGAGGCTTTTGATGTTTTACCAACAGATGAATCTGACCCTGAGCCTATTGCAATTCGCAAATTTGAAGGTGACCAAGAGCTATTAATGGCGGCACATAAAGTACGTTATGATAAAGGTGAAGTGGTTGAAGGAACGATTGGCTCGGCAGATGTGTGGAATAATGAACTTGACCGAATTCAATTTTTCCATGAGCGTTATGGTACCTCAGTTGAAGAAATGGAAGCGGCTTCTGTTGCACAAATTGCAAGCCAGTTTAATGTTCCGTTTTTAGGAATTCGAATTTTATCTAATAATATTACCAATAATGGAGCTTATGACCCTGGTACAGGAGAAGCTTGCCAAGACTACGTGCTTAACGTAGCTGAAGAATATATGAAATCTAAACTACCAAAATAACAATTTAATTTTAGGCAAGAAGATGAATTCTTATAGAGCGTCTTCTTGTTTTTTATGACCTGATCTATTTTTCCAGTTTCGAATGACCATCCAACGCCAGAAAACCTCAGTCACTATATATAGTATGGTTGCAAATACAAACGCTTCGACAATGAGACCTGATATTAAAATTTTAGCGAGGCTCAAATCGATATGACCATGGCCAAAATGCGTAATCCAACGTGAAATCTGGTGAAGCACCCCTAAAAGCATTTTCTTATTTATCATATGTACATGATAAATATGGGCACCAAACCAGAAACCAATATATAAAATAGGCGCTAATGTAAGAGGATTGCTGAGCCAAGCAAGCATTAAGCTAATAGGTAAATTAACTTCAAACAGTAAAACTGCCATAACAATAAATACACTATGAAAGGGTATAGGCAGTAAACCGAAAAAAGTCCCTACAAAAATGGCGCGAGTAATAGATTTACGGTTGACATACCAAAGCACAGGATTAAGGGTTTTTTGCCCGAAAATCCTTAAAAATTTCATATTTGAAACTTTCTCTGGAGAAGGAAGCCAAGATTGAAAAAATTGCTTTGCCATAATCATAGGATAGTAGAGCCTAGAGGCTCATATAAACACAAAGAAACAATATATTAATTGAAACTTATTAAAAGCTTAAAAATTAAACTTACTGCGGTAATAATTTATTATAGGTCTTTTTAATGTAAAAATAGATTTAAAATAAAAATACTTATATTACTTAAATACAATGTGGTACGTAAAACGCTGTGACTGACTCTATAGTTTTTTAGCTTAGAATTAATAAAATTTTAATAAATTATTGTTTATAAATAATTTTTAAATTTTATTTCTTAAGATGTTAAAAAATTGTCTTACAATTAGATTTTGCCTTCTAGAATAATATCTATTAATCTGAGATGACTACATTGTGAGGTCATTCAATGATTTCATGGCTTTTTATTGGCTTGGTTGCCACTATTTTACTTACTCCTGGCCCAACAAATACTTTACTTGCATCATCAGGAGTACAAGTAGGCCTCAAAAAATCTGCTAAATTAATTCCGGCAGAAGTTCTAGGGTATGTGATTTCGATTTCAGCTTGGGGAATGTTAATCGGGAAAGTTTCTGCAACGCTTCCTTTATTACCTCCTATACTTAAATTGCTCAGTGCTTGTTATATTATTTTTTTAGCAATTAAATTATGGCACACGGCAAATCAACAGCTTGAACTAGATCAGCCAACTATTCGCCCACGTGAATTATTTTGTGCAACTTTACTAAATCCTAAGGCATTACTTTTTGCTTCAGCGATTTTCCCTGTTGCAGCGTGGACTAATTTTCATATTTATCTCATTCATATGCTGGCTTATTTAGCTTTAATTACCCCGATTGCCTTATTCTGGATTTTTTTAGGGTCAGTCTTGGCTGCAAATAAAGTACGTTGGTTAAATCAATCAAATTTACAAAGAACAGCTTCGTTGGTTTTAGTTAGTTTCTCAATTCCAATTAGCTATTCTGCTTTATTAAATCTTTAAAAATTTATTCCGGGCTATTCTTGGCGATAAGAGTAGCCGCTATTGTTTTCATAATTGCTTTTTTACGTTAAAGTACGTCGCAATCAATGAAATTACCTTTTGGATAGAAAATACATGGCTATTAAGTCTGATCGTTGGATTCGCGAGATGAGCGAAAAACACGGCATGATTGAACCTTATGCAGAGAATCAAGTCCGTTTTGATAAGAATGGCGAAAAATTGATTTCCTACGGGGTCTCTAGCTATGGTTATGACGTACGCTGTGCCCGCGAATTTAAAGTTTTCACTAACGTACATTCTGCAATTGTTGATCCAAAAAATTTCGATGAAAAAAGTTTTATCGATATTGAGTCTGACGTTTGTATTATTCCGCCTAACTCATTTGCTCTAGCGCGTACAATTGAATATTTCCGTATTCCACGTAATGTTTTGACTGTGTGCCTTGGTAAATCAACTTATGCACGTTGCGGTATTATTGTAAATGTCACTCCTTTAGAGCCAGAATGGGAAGGGCACGTTACTTTAGAATTTTCTAATACCACGAACTTGCCTGCGCGTATTTATGCGGGTGAAGGTGTAGCACAAATGCTATTTTTCGAAAGTGATGAAGTATGCGAAACCTCTTATAAAGATCGTGGTGGTAAATACCAAGGCCAAACTGGGGTTACACTTCCTAAGACATAAGTTGTTAAAAATAGATGAGCTTTAAAAATGGGTCACTTTAAGTGGCCTATTTTTTATATATACCTTAAAAAGTGACGTTTATCGGAATATTAATAAGGTACGTTTTCTTTTGTAAAAAATGATATAAAATGATCAAGAATTGATTTTTTTCTTTGATGTGGATCACACAAATTAAAAAGAAGCGAAATCGTAAATATCGGTATTTTTCTTATGTATTTAGTTTAAGAGTACATTAAAGAAAAAGAAGCCAAATAAAAAGAAATTAGATTATGCCCCCAAGGATACGGAGGTCGGTCATGCGACAGTTTACGTCTCTTCAGGTTGCGATATTAGCACTCGGAAGTTTATGCTTTTCTACAGCCTATGCTGATTCTACTTTAGTTCCAATGTCAGATGCTGAGCTATCAGCTACTCGTGGTCAGGCATTAATGAGTATGTCTTATATCGCGCCTAATGATTCGGCAAATCTGGAAAAATTGCGTGATAGTAGTAGTAATGTAGGATTTTATAAATTAGGTTTAGAGGCCGAGTTAGAAATTAATGCCAATATTCGTAAGCTCCAACTAGGTTGTGGTGGGGTAAATGGTGCAGGCGGCTGTGATATAGATTTTGATAATGTTAGTTTAAGTGGTGTAGCAGATACACGCGAGGGCCGCGTAGCAAGCGATGCGAAGCTGACAAATCCTTTTCTTGAATTTGCCATAAAGAATCCAAATAGTGCTTCGACTCGTGAAGTAGCTGGTATTCGCTTGAGTGCTGAAGCGGTTGAGGGGCTTTTAACTATTGGTACAGAAAACTCAGCCACACCAAATGGTATTAATAGTTTAAGTGGTTATATGGTAGTAGCGCCGCAAGTAGGTGAGGCGACTGTTGATGCTGCACGCATCACGCAAACGGGTAGCCCTGCTTGTGGTGTATATCCATCTCCTGCGGGTTGTGGTGTTAATCAAGCAATTACAGGTAAAGCTAGAGGCGAGATTGCATTAGGAGCTGGATTCAATCTTGATTTCCAGACCAAGTCCTATGATATAACATTGACTCCTACACAAAAAGCACAGTTATCATTACCACAATCAGTTGTATCCGGACAACGGATGAGCAGTGTAAATTTATTAGCCTCTGCTATAGTTAATGGTATTGATTTGTCGGGTACACTGGCAGCAGATGTCGATATCCTTGGGGGAATTACGTTAAATGGTAATCTTCGTGGGACCATTAATAATTTGCCGGTAACAGTACCATTGTTAGAAAATTTAGGTTATATCCATAAAATTAATTTGAGTGGTAGCCCATTATCATTATCGATGCAGGGACAGGATATACGTTGGCCTGGAACAGTATCAACAGCAATGCGTGGTTGGTGGCTAGGGTTATCAAATCCAATCGATATTGGTCGAATTGACCCGACTAATAGTGTAGTTATTAAAACAGATACTATTAGAGATGCACTTACTGAGGTGAGTAAAGAATTAACCCAGAATCCATTAAATTGTGGTTTCTTGGCTGTCAATTGTATTGGTGGTGATTTTAATGTTGGGACAAGGGATTTATCAAATGCAAGACCAGCATTATTAGAATTACAGAATTTACAATTAGCTAATCAGTCTTTTGCTCCAAACTGCTATGGAAGTTTAAAGTTTTGCTAAGTATGAATGTGTAGTTTTAAATTTTGCATTCATCGGAAAAGTAAGTTTTTAAGCTCTTTTTTTTGCATTTGTGCAAATATTGCGCATAATGGAAATGTGGAAGGGTTGGCAATATCTATTTAGATTTGCCTTCTAGTCTAGGGTGAAAAGGAAAAGTTCACCTAGCATCAAGGATTGTTAAAGAAAAATAAATATGGTGCGCGGCATCGTATAAACAGGAAGGTCAAGATGACTACACTTAATTATACGGTAAGGTTTCAAAAAACCGTTCTGGCAAGTTTAATTGGCTTTTGTATAAGCCAGCCAAGTTTTGCTCTTGAAGAACTTTCTGATGCAGGTTTAAGTGAAACTACTGGTGAAGGTATCGCTATTTTGCCTCAAAATACTTATATGGTATTTCGTGGAGCTGGAGCGAATGAAACCACCAACCAAATTTTAACCGATCGCACTAAAGATACGGGTTATATCAATTATGTACCTGTTGGTCCATTAAGTATGACTTCGGCAGACACCAATAAAAACGGTACGATTGATTCGGGTGACCGTGCAGTGGGTAAAGCTGATATTTATCTTTATGGTCTTGCTTTATCCAAATCTGATAATAATACCAATACACGTATAGCTCCCACTGAGGCAGCAGCAGCAATATCAAGCTGGGGTACAGCTGTTAACCCGTGGATATTTAAAGTTGCAACTGAAAACTTAGTACCGAACTTCAGTACAACAAACTGTACTGGAGCTACTGATCCAACTTGTCAGGTGACGTATTTAGCATTAGAAGCTCCTTTATATGAGATGGGGACTAAAGATGCTGCAGGTCTGGATGCATATAAGCTTAAATTAGGCTTATGGTCAGATATTTTTGTTCGTAATCCTAATAAAATAAATGGAGCAGCAGATCAATTTAACTATGGTGACTCTAATGGTTTAATTGGTACAAGTACTGATGCGAGCCGTGCGAATCGTTTACGTTTGCAAGGTATTTGGAATAATTTTAGTTTAAACGGTAGTCGTCTACAGGTATTTCAAACTTTAGGTGGGGCGACGACTAGTGGGGGCATGAGTCCTTTTTATAATAATACATTGGGGATTGCCGGAGTTATACGTTTGAATAGCGGAGACAGCAAGGATGTTAAGGCTATTACTACAAGTTCTCTAACCGAGGGATCTACTACTTCTCCGTGGACTCTTATTCATGCGGGTGCTAATTCGACATTAAGTACAAGCACAACAGGTGATTGTAATAATGGAGGAACAGGAAGTTTTGGTACCTCAGCGGGATGCCGTTATTATGTAGAAAAACGTACACGTACAGATAGTAAAACCGCCACAAAAACGTGGGATGCCTCAGGCTTATCGAATGCTGGAGTTTTACGTTTGAGTACACGTGAAACGAGCGATACTGGAAATCTTATTACACCTGCAATTAATGGTGGTGTAGCACCGACTTTTGATGCTAATGAGGGAGTTTACCTTTATAACCCAAATATTAATCTTGTATTAGGTACTTTATACCAGCCTCTGGTGCTAGGTTCTGATGGTAAAAACTTTAGTTTAGAAATTGCCCGTATTGCGAATAAGCCAGAAATTTATAAACAAATTTATACTGACTATAGCGGTGCAGATACCTCTTACAAAGGCTCAACTTGTAATGTTTATCAATGTGGTAGCCAATTAACTTTAGGTGGTAAAAATTACCAAGGCTATAATGCAACACACAGTAGTATTTCTATTGGTACTGCCTATAGCGAGGATGGTGGAAAAACTCTAAGAGCTTCAACCGATGAAGGAGCAGTGGGTATTTCGTTTGGTAAGTTAAATTCAGGTACGATTTCACAAACAACTTATTCAAACCAGATGACTGAAGTACATTATAAACAACGTGGAGTAAATACTCAGACGTGGGTTCAGTCTTATAGTTGTACTCTATTTATTTGTGGCGCTGGTACAACAGGATATCTATATCAGTGGGAATATAATAATGGTTCTACACCTTGGGCAATTTTAGCCCCAACAACAAAGCCTGCAGATGCTACATGTTCTCCAACTATTGGTTGTAGTAGTACTTCTGGAACTACACCTATGTATGGTTCCATTGCAAACCGTGTTTGGGCGAACTCATCAGCTGTTTGGTTAACGGCAGCAAATAACGAAGTAAATAATTTAATTGGTGCCAATAATGGAATGACAGGTACAACTTTCCCAACATTAAATCAGGCGCCTACACCTGTTATAAACTCTAGTCCAATAAATAACATGGGTTCAGCTGTTATTGATGGTGTTTTAATTCAGCATTTAAAACTGACAACTAAAGGTCTCTAAGGGGAGGGTAACGCGATGAAAAAAATAACTGCTCTACTCTTTGCTTTTTGTGCAACTGTGACTCATGCAGAGTTACAGACCTTGGATAATGATGCATTACAGGCAATCAATGGCCAAGCTGGTGCTGATTTATCACTCATGCTTAATTTAAACCAGACCAGTAACGGTATATTTGATAATGGCAGTGGTGGAGTTTGTGAAAACGTAGAGTTCTGTCACATTGGTTTAGCAATTAACAAACGTTTTGTGCAAGCAGACACGACTAAGCCAAGTGGTTGGGCTGAAAATAGTGATAGCGGTAATAAACTTTGGTTAGTATTTAAAGGCGTACAAGGCACTTTAAATATTCAAAAAATGGGTTTAGATGGTGCTGATTTAAAGTATCTTGATAAAAGTAATACTGAAATTATAAAACCGGCTATTCAACTTAGTTTTAGTGCAGCACAGCCAATTTTAATTCGTAATTTTGGTTTTAATGCTCTGTCAATTGAGCAAGATAACTTTACGAGCTCAACAACAACGCAAGGCTCGAGTGCAAATATGTATGATTATGCATATTTCAAAAAACCAACCTATGCAGCAACTGCTAATAGTGCGAACCAGCAAGTAGCTACTGCGACCCCATCGGCGTATGACTATGGTCGTGAAACAGGTTTTATGGGCTTAATGATGAACGGTAACATGGCAATTCAAGGAAAAGTCATGGTCTTTAGCTGTGATGGTAGCCATCCACGTTGTTAAAGGTTAATGTAGATTTCAAAGGAACTGAAGTGATGAACAAAAATAAAGAAAGTCACGGCTCAAAGTTTATTTTAAATACATTAACAGCCAGTATGTTGTTAGTGAGCGGACAGGTTTTTGCTTTAGAAGCGTTAACAGACGCTGATTTGAGTGCCGTGAATGGCCAAGATGGTATATCGATTCAGACGACTTATAATGAAATTAATATAGACAATGCGTATTGGGACGATCATGCAGGAACTTCAAATAGTGCAGATCAGGTTTTGAGAGCCCAAGCTGGTGGAATAAAAGTACAAAAGAGTAATGCTTCCACACAAACATTAGGAACAAACTACCGTTTGGATGTGGGCAGTAATCCAACGACAGGAAAAACCGGTCTAGATTTCTCCTTACAGAGTAATCCTTCTCTTATTACTGTGAATAGTTTTAAGGTCTGTAATAGTTCGTCAATTTGCTCACCTACAATGGGACAACTGGCTATTCAGACTTCTTCACCTTTGAGTTTGGCCCTTACTACACAAGATGGCTTATTTAATGCAAATAGCCAGTCAAGCATGAGACTTGGCCTAAATAATGCAAATATTTATTTAGGACAAGTAGATGCACGTACGCAACTTAACCAATTAATTTTAAAAAACTTTAATTTTAATTTTGTTGGTAAAGGCGCTATGTTAATTGACCCTAACCGAGGTCTGGTTTTACAAACCAATACGGGATCTAATATTGCTGCGGTTGGGCAAACTCCAAATAGTACCTATGGCTATGTCGATTTTAATCGTGTCGCCGATTCGGCTTCTGGTTTAACTGCTGGTACATATGTAGACAGTAGTGGAAAAGTAACCAATTCAGGTCTGAATATTGAGGTAATGCTTAGCTCAAATGTTGATAAGTCAAATCCTTATGCCCTAGACACGACAAATAGCCCACAGAATTCTAAAGGCTTGATTCGTTTAGGTGCTAGCGGCCGTATGGTCAATAGTTACTTACAAGTCCGTGGTATGGATGGCTCTTCAGATAAAACAACATTAGGTACTGCCAATACGGCTTCAGGTACGGGATCAAGTAATAGTATTTTAGGTAACTCTGGAATTGCCTTTCGTATGAAAGGGGAGTTCACTAAAGATAATGATTCGATGTTAGGTTCAGATGGTAAAGCAACTACCTTGGAAATTGGTGGGGCAGGGCTGAATGCTTATGGTTTTGAATTCGGTAATTTAACGGGGCTGAACTCGGCTACACGCGGTTATTTTGACAGTGGAAATATTTATCTAAATCTTGCTGATACAAAAACTTTATTAATGCCAAATAACGCAACGTTAAATGCAATTCGTTTAGGATCCGGCACTTTAACAACTGCTGCCGATTATCAACATAATATTCATCGTGATACGGTGACTAATCCATTTAGCTTAATTCTTGCCATGCGTGGAGCAGAGTTCCAGGCATTCTCAAGACGCGGTCGTTTTACCACCAGTGCAAATGTCGCTGCTGCCAATCAATTTGCAGATAATGGTTTAAATAACCAGTGGGGTTTGGCATTACCTTTTTATAATTTAAATGCGAATGCCGCTGTCTATGGTGTAGATGCGCCTGCAAATAGTGCTTATTACTATACAAAAGATGCCAACGGTAAACCGATTCAAAATTTAGTTGCAACATCTGGTACAACTTCACGTTTAGGGTTTGGTATAGCTGTCGGAACGACAGGTCGAGATGCAGGCGGTACTAAAACAACTTCAATTTTATTAATTGATGGTTCTCCAAATACTAATAATGCGGGCAACCCTACCGATTATTATATGGGGTTACGTAATATTGATATGTTCCTCAAAGGCAATGGCACTATTGGTTTAGAAAATGGCAGTTTAAATATCGGTTTAAAAGATATGTTACTTGCTTTATCAACCGAAATTGCGGCAGGTTATTTACCGGGAGCTAAATATAAAACTTGTCCGGCAACTGGGTCTTGTACTTCGCCAATCGATAACTTTGCCAAAAATAATGATGTCTTATTTGGTTTAAAACTACGTTTAGGCGGTGATCTTAATTTATCGATAGTGCCGAATAGTTCAATTGCAGATGGTAGTGCTTTAACTGTACTGGGTGATTTTACAATGCCTGCGACCGCAACTGGAAATACTGTACAAATTAGTGATCCGATTGATGGTTCTGCAATTGGTTTTGACAATATTACTGGAAAGCTAGCGTTTAATACCGCTTTAGTTGTGGGCAAAGATACCGCAAGTGGTTTAGGTAAAGTTGGTGTAAATACCGCGGTTTATTTTAATCCTGATAAGAGTATTGACGGCGCATTACGTGTGAAAGATATTAATTTCTATCCACCTTCAACAGGTGCAGGAGCACGTTTAGGTGAGCTTGCAATTACGGGTGGACGTCTAAATAGCAGCTTTAGCATTGTGCCTAGAAATGGCGCCTTTAACTAATCAATAAAAGTGACGTTTAACGTCACTTTTTTATATAAATTTTAGTTTAGTGTGATTGGATTTGCATTCGTCGGGTTATAGAGATAATTGCTTTGTACTTGAATATTATTCTGATAGTCTGAACAAATAATAAACGTTTGTCTCTTAAGGATTAGAGCGACATGAAAAATAAAAATATAGGGTGCTGGCTGTTACTTGCCGGTAGTTCAAGTGTTTGCGCGATGCAACCTTTGGATGATCAAAGTCTTGCTGCTGCGACGGGTCAAAATGGTCTAACTTTAGGTATTCAGGCCGATCAAGTTAAATTTAATCAAGTTGCCTTGATTGATACGAACGGTATTGCATCTACGTCTTACAACAGTAAAGCAGGTCTTGTCATTGCAGGAAACTCTACTAATCCGGTTCCTGGCATAGAGTTTATTAAAGCTGCTGTATCTACAAATCCTTCTTTTAATATTGCAATCGATACTGATGCTGGTGGTGGAAATCCTTTTTTAAATTTAGCTGTCACGATGGGGAGTGACGTAAATGGTATTCGGCTTTTACCATTTTCAGTTTATTTAGCTCCAAGTACATCTTTATCTAGCCCATCCGATTATGCATTAACAAGTTATGCACCAAAATCAATTTTTAGTTCGGGCACAACGGTGAATACCGGGGTAAAAGAGCTGATTCGTTCTACTGGTAATCTTGATATTAACTTTGTACAAACCAATAAGCCTCGTTTAAATATTCAATTGGGACATGCTGCCCAGTCGGTTATGGTTAAATTCGGAGGAGCTATTCAATCGATTTGTTCTGCTGCATCTGGCTGCCCGATTACTTTAGTGTCCGATAACACAGGTGCTACATTTGGGTTTAAATTTGCAGGTACGAATGCGTCAACGGGTTTTGTTCTGGATGGATTTTATGCTGGGGTTGACCCGACAGGACTTACCTTTGGAAATATAGGTGTATCTAGTAAATTTGATGCATCACTTAACAATGTGACTTTAGGAAATTTAGGTACACAAAGTACAACAACATTTAATAATTTACCCAATGGGTCTATGGGGAGTTTTGGAGTTACGGGTGCTTCGGTGACCGACTTTAAAATGAAAGTAAGTGGCTTTTAAAAAAATAATTAATAATTACTTAACCTGAAATACCAAAAGAGGGCGGTTGTTTAAACAATCGCTCTCTTTTGTTTGAGTGATTAAATACGAGAAGAACTGGTTTGCTCTAGCTGCTGAACAATTTCATCTAAAGCTTTAATGCGTTTCACTTGGTCCCATAATTCTTTCGCTTGAGGATAGGCTTTGGTCATCATACCTAACCACTGCTTATAACGGCCAACCATCCCAATTTCTGTTTTTGCTTGACCATTTAAAAAACGTATTTGTAAGTCAACCAGTTGTTCCCAAGTAAACAGTGCTTCATCCATATTTTGGCGAATACATTGTGTTAAATCTGGAGTAGTCACTGCACCACGGCCAATCATTAAATCTTCACAGCCAGATTGTTGCTGGCAAGCTCTAGCATCAGCATTGGTCCAGATTTCGCCGTTAGCAATCACATTAATTTTTAAAGCTTCTTTAATAGGCAGAATTTTTTCCCAATAAGCTGGTGGCGTATAACCATCTGCTTTAGTTCGAGCATGTACAGTTAACCAGCTTGCACCCGCATCTTCAACAGCATGGGCGTTTTCCATGGTGTGGTTTTCATCTAGATAACCTAAACGCATTTTTGCTGAAACAGGGATGTGCGCAGGTACAGCATCTCGAACAGCTTTAATGAGCATATGTACTACGTCTGGTTCATCAAGAAGTACCGAACCACCTCGATGTCGATTGACGGTTTTTGCAGGACAACCAAAATTAAGGTCGATTGCAGGAGCCCCTAGTTCAACGACTTTTGCCGCATTTGCTGCCAGCATCTCTGGATTATTGCCTAGGAATTGGACGTGTACAGGTGTTCCAGCAGCTGTTTTACCATCATTTTTAAGTTCAGGACAAAAACTATAGTAAATATGGTCTGGCAAAATACTGTCTGTAACGCGAATAAACTCGGTTACACACCAGTCGAAGTGACCAACAGATGTGAGTGTATCCCGCATGATCGGGTCAGTTAAACCTTCCATTGGAGCGAGTATGAGTTTCACAGTCTGAGTCACCTGAGCAAAACAAAAACAGCGTTATACGGGATATGTATAACGCTGTCTAGTAGTGCTGAAATTTTAATTGTTTTATCGACCCAATATCATCTCAAGCACAAATTTACTGCCAATAAAACCGATCGCTAATAATGCAAAACCAATTAAGGTAAAACGAATCGCTTTTTGACCGCGCCAGCCAAGTTTATAGTGGCCAATCAATAAAGAGCCATAAATAAACCATGAAATAATACTAAATACGGTTTTATGAGCGAGATGTTGGGCAAAGAAGCTATCAACTGTTAAGAAACCAAACGCGAGAGCAATGGTTAATAAAATAAAACCAGTAATGATGAGGTCAAATAATAAAGACTCCATGGCCTGAATGGATGGAAGTAAATTGACCCAAATACGTTTTTTTTGTTTCTTTTTGAGTTCTCGGTTTTGGAACCATATCAAGATCGCATGTATGGTTGCCATCAGTAAAACAGCATAAGCAGAAAGTGAAAGAATAATATGAGTATCTAAACCTAATGAATGCTGTTCAATAAACTGATCGGGACGGCTAAATGCAAAACCTAAAATAAGACCAATCGCCGCTACAGGAATGCCGAGCAAGTTTAACGGTACAATCGGGCGGAAAGTACTAAAAACTAAGCTTAACAACAACATAAGTCCTGATGTAAAAGACACCAGATTAAAAACATCGTAGTTAATTCCTGATGGCGTCAGCATGGCATGACATAAAACTGTGCCATGTAACAGCAGTGCTAAGGTCGTAACAAAAGCAAATAACCATGGGTTTGGTTCACGTTTTGACATTAAACGTATGAACAGATACCAGAAAGAAGTGGTATATGCGATGAGTGCCAAAATTGTGTAAACCAAGGGGAGGCTAATCATGTCAAACCTTTTTCAGGATTAATTCATCTAGATAAGATATAAATTCGCTGCGAACTAAAGTATCCTATAGCATTCTATGCATAAATTTTCTATTTCGAGAAAGATTTTTTTGCAACTAGCCATTTTAAGCGGATTTTGCAATGTTTGATACCTTAACAGAACGACTCACGCAGAGTTTAAGAAATGTTACTGGCTCAGGGCAGCTGACCGAAGACAATATTAAAGATACCTTACGTGAAGTACGTATGGCTCTTCTTGAAGCCGATGTCGCGTTACCTGTAACTCGTGAATTTATCGCGAAAGTTAAGGAAGAGGCATTGGGCCAAGAAGTGATGACTCAGTTATCTCCAGGCCAGGCATTTGTAAAAATTGTCTATGATGAACTCACCAAGATGATGGGTGAGGCCAATGAAACACTGGATTTAAGTGCTAAGCCTCCAGTTGTTGTATTGCTTGCTGGTTTACAAGGTGCAGGTAAAACTACAACTGCTGCCAAGCTGGCACGTTTCTTAAAAGAACGTCAAAAGAAAAAAGTAATGACCGTTTCTGCCGACGTTTACCGTCCGGCAGCAATTAAACAGTTAGAAACTGTATCAGCAGAAGTTGGTGCAGGCTTTATTCCGTCAGATCCTTCTGAAAAGCCAATTGACATCGTTAACCGTGCAATTGAACAGGCAAAAATCCAGTTTGCCGATGTGTTGATTGTCGATACGGCAGGTCGTTTACATGTCGATGAAGACATGATGGACGAAATTAAAGAATTGCATGCAGCAGTTAAGCCAACTGAAACTCTGTTCGTGGTTGATGCCATGACAGGCCAGGATGCTGCAAATACTGCTAAAGCATTTAATGATGCTTTGGCACTTACAGGTGTGATTCTTACTAAAACTGATGGTGATGCGCGTGGTGGTGCGGCACTTTCTGTGCGTGCTATTACCGGTAAGCCAATTAAGTTCTTAGGTATGGGCGAAAAGCTTGATGCTTTAGAACCATTCCATCCGGACCGTGTTGCTCAACGTATTTTAGGTATGGGTGACGTACTTTCTTTAGTCGAAGAAGTTGAACGTAAAATCGACAAAGAAAAAGCCGAAAAAATGGCGAAAAAATTGCAAAAAGGTGGCAGCTTCAACTTTGAAGATATGCTGATGCAATTTGAGCAAATGAAGAAGATGGGCGGCATGATGGGCTTCTTAGACAAGTTGCCAGGCATGAGCAGTGCAGGAATTCAGCAAGCAATTGAGCAGGCGAATCCTGAAAAGCAGGTCAAGAAAATGGAAGCTATTATCCAGTCAATGACCATCAAGGAACGCCGTAATCCAGACCTGATGAACCCAAGCCGTAAAAAACGTATTGCAGCTGGTTGTGGTATGGATGTAGCTGAAGTGAATAAACTCATTAAGCAACAAGCGCAAATGGCTAAAATGATGAAGAAGTTTGCGAATCCATCTGGTATGAGCAAAATGATGCGCTCATTAGGCAATATGCAAAAACAATTTGGCGGTGGTGGCGGTATGGGACCACTGTTTGGTAACAATGACCAAAAGAAATAAAATATAAAATAAAAGGCGCCCAGAGCGCCTTTTATTTTGCAGAGTATTTATTCATCTTTAGGATGATATGCAATATATTGTTGCAACCCTTTAAGTAAAAGATCTGTTTCAACAGCAGGTTGGTACTTCTGTAAAAATTTTGCAAAAAGAGGAGCATCGCCACCTGTGAGGAGTAGTTTCTTAGGTGATTGTTGCATAATGCTTTCAATTGTACTAATCAGGCCTAACAAAATACCATGATGTACTGCATCTACGGTGTTATTGCCTGGATTTAGATTATCAAAAGCCGAATCGGGAATTTTAATGCCTTTGGTATTTTGAATCAGTGCATCACGCTGTAAATAAAGGTTTGGTAGAATATAACCGCCTAAATGTTGCTTACCTTTCGTTAAATCAATGGTAAGCGCTGTTCCACAACCAATAATGCAATAGTTTTCTTTTTCCTCAGCAACAGCAAGTACCTGTAGCCAGCGGTCAATCCCGAGCTGACTTGGAACTTCATAACCACATTGTAAACCTGCATATTCGGCATGTACTTTGGCAAAAACAACAGGAATTTCTAGCCATTTTAGAATTTGCTGAATACGCTCATTATTTTCGGTATCGAGAACCGAAGAAATCCCAATACGGTGCAAGCCTTGATGTTTAAAGTGTTGGATTAATCCCAGTAATAAATCGGCAGGGGACTGCAAATGTAACTCACCTGCATGTTCAATAATTTGCTGATTTTCAGTAATCCAGTATTTTAAACGGGTGTTTCCGATATCAAGCCATAAACTTTTCATGGGAAAAATACCTGATTACTGAGTGGTTTGTGGTCTTAGACGACCTTGATAAAACTGCTGTGGTTCAGGAGTTTCAAGAATCACCGCACCTTCATTAGAGATACCAACGAAACGGCCATATACCAATCCTTGACTATGTTCGAACTGAACTAACTGATTAAGCCATGCAGCATGGTGGTTAAAACGTCCTGCAAGGTTATAACAACCATGATCAAACCAGCGGGCTGCATTTTGAATTGCAACATAAAGCTCTGAAATTAACTCAAGACGACTCATTTGCTCTAGGCCTAAATCTTCTAGAGACGTGATCGGTTGATCACTATCAGTGACTGGTGGTGTTTTTAAATTAATACCTACACCCACAATCGCCTGATGTTGGGAAAGAGGTTCAACCAAAATTCCGCCCCATTTTCCTTGTGTACTATACAAATCATTTGGCCATTTCACTTGTAGGCTCAAAGGTTGTAGCTGTGGAATTTGTAAAATATTCAACGCAACTTCAAGTGCTAAGCGACCATCTAAGGGTGTTCGAGTTTGCACCAATGTGCTTAAATAAATGTTTCCTTCAGGTGAAATCCATTGCCGTTGATGTTGACCTCGCCCTTGAGTTTGTTGAGCACTGCAAACCAAGCCTGTTGTAATGCCTTTTTGGGCAATTTCACGAATATCATCATTGGTCGAAGTTGTGGTTGCTTTTAATAAAACCACTTCTGGAAGCTGGTTTTTTGCGCTTAAAAGTTGTTGTAGTTGGCGAGTCTCTAAATCCATGTTGAATATGAGCAGAGTGGTAAAACATTTATGGAGTTAATCATATATTTACTCATTGGCGCAATTGCTGGTTTTACTGCCGGACTGTTTGGAGTTGGTGGTGGACTAATTATTGTACCAATTCTCTATGTCGTTTTTACCCAGTTGCACTATGATCCCGCGGTAATCATGCATATTGCAGTCGGAACCTCCCTAGCAACCATTATTGTGACTTCCTTTAGTTCAGTTTCGGCTCATCATAAAAAAGGTGCAGTCCTCTGGCCTGTTTTTCGTAATTTAGCACCGGGACTAGTGATTGGTTCCTTTTTAGGTGCAGGTATTGCCGACCTTTTGTCTGGACAGCATTTACAGCTTCTTATTGGTGTCTTTGCTGTTGTGATGGCTTATCGGATGTTCAAAGGAGCCCATGTTGTGGTTGACCCAACACGTCAGCTTCCTTCAACACCTATGCAATTTATGGCGGGTGGAGGCATTGGTATTGCCTCTGCAATTTTTGGTATTGGAGGCGGAAGCTTAACTGTCCCATATTTAAACCGTCATGGCGTAGTCATGCAAAAAGCAGTTGCGACCTCTGCTGCTTGTGGTTTACCTATTGCTATTGCAGGTGCAATTGGTTTTATGTGGTTTGGTGCTAAAGAGCACATTTCTGTACCTAATACAATTGGATATATCCATATCTACGCTTTTATTGGTATTAGTGTCATGAGTTTTGTCACTGCTAAACTTGGGGCTAAGGTTGCCCACGCATTGTCACCACAAATGCTAAAAAAATGCTTTGCTTGCTTGTTAGTCGTGGTCGGCAGTTACTTTATTTATAAAGGTTTTATGAATTAAAAACGTTTTATTAAAAATATATAGAAAAGAAAGCTTAGACTCTCACGGTTTAAGCTTTTTTTATTTGAAGACTTGAAAAGATTAACGGTGAGTTTTTCATCCGATTTGTGTATGGATTTTGGGTGGGTTGGCTTAAAATGCAATAAAATTGTCAGACAATGACATAGTTTTTAATGGATGGGATCAGTTAAAAACAAGGATGCGAAAGAAAAGCATGGATTAATGCATATAAAAAGTAGCGGGTGATTTATGAATCTCGAAGAGACAGAAAGTCTTTCTGAGCAAATTGTCAAATATATTAGCGAACAGATTATTAGTGGCGAATTGGTTGAAGGCGAACGCATACAAGAGCTTCGTATCGCTAAAGAACTTGACGTAAGTAGGGGATCAGTTCGTGAGGCGCTATTATTACTCGAGCGTACGCATCTCATTGAAATTTTTCCGCGTCGTGGTGCAATTGTTTCGGAAATGTCGGCACAACAGGTCAAAGCGTTGTTTGATACAAATATGATGTTATTGGGGCATATTGTACAACGCATAAGCGAAACATGGCGTGCCCATGAAGCTGATCAATTACAGCTCTTGTTAGAACAGCTTCTTGAGCATGTAAAAGCAGGCGATATCGAAAAATTCTACGATGCTATTTTCCAATATCTTGCTGAACAACAAGATATGGTCGGTAATCCTTATTTAATGAAATTTTATAAAGAATTATTACCATCATTACGTCGTAGTTATTTTTTGACGCTAAATACCTCTAAACGGGAACTACAAGAAGCGTTTGCATTATTTAAACTCGTGACTGATGCAATTTTGATCCGAAAATCACAACAAGCCGCTTTATTTATGGAAGATTTTTGTCGACACTTACGTAACCTTGTGTTGGAATCGCTGACACGAATGAAACAGATTGAATTGGCTTGGGCGAGACGCTCACGCCGCTAGTTAGGGCATTATGCGTTTAAGCAGTTTAAAACTTTCCGGCTTTAAATCTTTTGCAGATAGTACAACTTTAAATTTTAAGGCGAACCGCACAGCAGTGGTTGGTCCAAATGGTTGTGGCAAATCCAATGTTATTGATGCGATCCGCTGGGTGATGGGGGAGTCAAACGCTCGTCAGCTGCGTGGTGGTAGCATGCAAGATGTTATTTTTACCGGAACATCCAAGCGTAAGCCAGTTGGTGTTGCCAGTGTAGAACTGCGTTTTGACAATACCTATGGCAAATTAGGTGGAGCTTATAATGCTTATAATGAGCTCGCAGTTCGTCGTCAGGTGACCCGCGAAGGTAAATCTGAGTATTTCTTAAATGGTACACGTTGTCGCCGCCGTGATATTACTGACATTTTCTTGGGCACAGGGTTAGGGCCACGCTCTTACGCAGTCATTGAACAAGGCATGATTAACCGCTTGGTTGATGCCAAGCCAGAAGAAATGCGTATTTTCATTGAAGAGGCGGCAGGTGTTTCCCGTTATCAGGCGCGTCGCCGCGAAACCTTGCAGCACCTTGAACATACGGAGCAAAACCTTTCACGCTTGGAAGATATTGCGCTTGAGTTAAAATCACAACTTAAAACGCTTAAACGCCAGTCAGAAGCAGCAGTTCAATATAAAACATTAGAAAGCCAGATTCGTACACTCAAAATTGAAATTTTGTCTTTTCAGGCAGAGAAAAGTGTACGTCTACAAGAAGAATATACCGTTCAAATGAATGAACTGGGGGAAACTTTTAAATTAGTTCGTTCAGAATTAAGTACGATTGAACATGATTTAGAATCTACCAGTGCTTTATTTCAGAGACTTATTCAGCAATCTTCACCGTTACAACAAGAATGGCAACAAGCTGAAAAGAAACTGTCTGAACTGAAAATGACTCTAGAGCAAAAACAAAGTTTATTTCAGCAAAATAGTACAACTCTCGTTCAGTTAGAACAGCAAAAAGCCCAAACTAAAGAACGTTTACAGCTTTCTGAATTGCAACTCGAAACACTGAATAGCCAGTTAGAAGAGCAAACCGAAGCTTTAACTGCAATTGAGCATACAGCAGCTGAAGCAGAGCAAAGTTTTGCCGGTTTACAATCACAGCAACGGCAAGCGCAGCAACAATTTGAGCAAGTAAAAGCTCAGGTTGAAAAACAACAACAGCAAAAAATGCAAATGTCTGCTCAAATCGAGCAATTAGGCAAAAATGTTCAGCGCATTGAACAGCAAAAAGAAACGCTGCAACATCAAGCAAACCAGATCCAATCGCAAGTACACGAAGATGAACAAGGCGAGCTTGAGCAATTACAGCAGCAGCTTTGTCGTGAAATCTCAACGCTAGAAGCTGAAATTGAGCAGTATGTGCAGCGTATTGAACAAGCTCAACAAGCGCATCAGGTAAATAAAAACCAGCAGCAAACGTTAAAAACAGAAATACAGGTTTTATTATCAGAGCAGAAAAACTTAAGCCAGCTTGTTGCTAAACAAAGTCCAAAGCAAAACCAAGATACGCTACGTTTAATGCAGGCTCTAGAGTTAACAGAGCAGGGCAAACCACACGCACAAATTATTGAAAAGTTTTTAGCAAAATGGTTACAGGCACATATTGTTGAAACTGAACAAGCCTTTCAGGAAGGAATTGCTCGCCAGTTAAAGCCTTCAGAGCAATCAAGCAAATTTAAGGGGAACCTGACTTGCTTGAATGATTGGATTGCATCGCCACAGCTATCAATATTCTCGAATGTAGCGATTGCACAAGATTTATCTCATGCTTTAAATGAACAAAAGCAACTGCAATATGGCCAGTCTATTTTGACTTTAGATGGTTATCATGTCGGGCAAGATTGGGTAATTGCTCTTATGTATGATGACGAAAGTCAAAGTGCGCAAGGTATGCTCAGTCATCGTATTCGTCTAGACGAAATTGAACAAGTTCTTCAAAAGCAGCAACCAGAATTACAAGCATTAGATCAAATTATAGTTCAGCAAAAAGATGAGCTAGGACAGTTACAAGTTGACCTACAGCAAAAACAACAAGTCATTAAACAAAAACAAAAAGACTTGCAACAGCTTGATGTACAAATTGCCAAGCAACAAACCGCAGCACAAGCATTTTTATTGCAAAAACAGCAATTGAAAGATCAACTCGCTCAATTAGATACGCAGCTTGAAGAAGATGCGATGCAAAAAGATGATCTTGAAATTGATTTGCATGCATTGGCAATGAAGCTCGAAACTATTTTACCTGACTATAAAACTTTGCAATTTCAGGTAGAAGAATTAACAGAGCAGCTTGAGGAACAGCAACAAGTCTTACAACAGCAACAACAAGAACGTGAGATTTTACGACGTAATAGTACGCAGACAACTCAACAAATTGAGCTGCTTGAAAAAGATATTTCGTTCTTGCAGAGCCAATATCAACAAATTACAGCGCAAATGGAACAGGCGAAAAAGTTTGTTGACCCTATTCAGTTAGAGTTGCCAAACCTTGAGTCAGAGTTTCAACAACAGTTTGCTCAAACCGAAAAGCTGCAAAAGACATGGAATGAATGGCAGATTGAGCTTAATAGTGTCCAAGAGAAGCAACAAACGCTTACAGATCAACGCCATCAATACCAACAGCAAGATGAAAAGCTTAGAGAGCAGCTTGAAGCCAAACGTTTAGCATGGCAAGCCGCCAAGTCGGACCGTGAGCACTATCAAGAACAGCTCAAAGAGTTAAATGCCGAGCTTCAAACGGGCTTGAAAATAGATTTAACTGAACACCAGCAAAAACTAGAAAAAGTACAGAAACAGTTTGAAAAAATCGGTGCAGTTAACTTAGCTGCTTCACAAGAGTTTGAAGAAGTTTCTCAGCGTTTTGATGAGTTGAGCCACCAGATTCAAGACTTGGAAAATACGGTAACTCAGTTAAAAGATGCGATGAAGAGCATTGACCAAGAAACCCGTAAGTTGTTTATGTCGACTTTTGATCAGATTAATCAAGAGTTACAAAATCTATTTCCAAAAGTTTTTAATGGTGGTGAAGCCAGTTTAAGTCTTGAGGATGATTGGCAATCTGGGGTTAAGCTCATGGCGAGACCACCGGGTAAGAAAAACAGTTCTCTAGCATTACTTTCCGGTGGAGAAAAAGCGTTAACAGCGTTAGCATTAGTATTTGCTATTTTCAGGTTAAATCCGGCACCGTTTTGTGTACTCGATGAAGTGGACGCTCCACTCGACGATGCGAATGTACAGAGATATTGTAATTTGGTAAAAGAGCTTTCTGAACATGTACAATTCATTTACATTACACATAATAAGCTGGCGATGACCATGGCAACTGACTTGTTGGGTGTAACCATGCCTGAACCGGGTACATCAAAATTAGTCACTGTCAATTTAGAACAGGCAAAAGAATACGGGTTAGTTTCGGAGTCATAGAATGGAAATCAATACGATTATTGGCATCGTTGTTGCCATTATTATCATGCTAATTGGCTTAAGAATGATTTTAAAAAAGCCGAACCATGCTGAACCCTCGCTAGACAGTGATTTGCATATTAATCCTGAAAGTAATCAACCGGTTATCCCTCGTCATGTACGAGATCAACTTGAACAGCCAGAAGTTACTGTTGCGTCAGCAGCCGTTGCTGAACGAGTGGAACCAACTTTAAGCGAGCCAGCACAGTCAGAAGAAAAGGGAACAAAAGAACTAGAACAGGCTTCACAAGCTCAAACAGTCCAGACACAAGTACCCGTTGAAAATACGCCAGTAGAAGTAGAAGAAGTTAAAGCTGAAGAAAATACTGTTAGCCCAACTGTAAGTGAAAATAGTTCAGTTGAGTTAGTTGATACCGTTTCTGCTGAACCAGAAGTTGTTAGCTCATCAGAACCAAAAGTTGCAGAAGGGCAACCGAAAACTGAGCCGGAATTAAGCTTAAATCCAAATATCGAAACTGCTGAAATTGCTGAGTTTGAAGGTGAAAGCAACATTCTTGATGTACATTTACATGAGCAGCAGCGTTTTGATGACGAAAGTGCGTTAGCAATGGCTGAGCAGATTATCGCATTAAATGTATATCCAAATCCGCGCCGTGCGTTATCGGGTGATAAAGCACTGAAAGTGCTTTTAAAATATGGTCTACGTTACGGTGAAATGTCTTGTTTCCACCGCTATGAAAATACCGATGAGCCGAGTGCATTGATGTTCTCTGTATTGCGTATGACTGATAATGGTCCTGCTGGTTTCGATTTAGAAACTTTATCGACTGAGCAAGTTCAAGGTTTAGCATTTTTCCTTGCACTTCCAAACAGCAAAGCTGTTACCGGTTTTGACATGATGACCAGTATTGCAGGCCTTATTGCTCGTGAAATTGATGGTAAGGTTTATGATGAAAATAACCTTGAATTTACGCCACAGTTAAAAGAACATTGGCGCCATCATGTGATTGATTATCGTCCAGCACAGGCAACAGCCTAGTTTAAATTTTTGGTATAGGTTGCGATAATTGCAATATATCTAGTCGCAGCTCAGGGTGGAGAAATTTCCACCCTTTTTTATGGTGAATAAAATAATGGCAATAACTTCCGTGATCGAACAGATGCGTCAGCTTATTCAACTGATTGCAAAGCATAACCATGCCTACTATGTCATGGATCAGCCGACAATCTCGGACAGTGAATATGATCATTTATTTCATCAGTTAAAAGCTTTAGAAGAACAATATCCGGAACTTGTACAAGCCGACTCACCAACAACGAAAGTAGGTGGTCAGGCGCTTTCAAAATTTGAGAGTGTGACGCATGTGGTGCCAATGCTTTCACTTGGTAATGTATTTAACCAAGAAGACTTATTTGCATTTGCACGCCGTGTAGAAGAGCGACTTCCGAACCAGAAAGTACAATATGAAGTTGAGTTAAAACTCGATGGCCTTGCGATTTCACTATGGTATGAAAATGGTGTACTCGTTCGCGGCGTAACCCGTGGGGATGGCGAAACGGGTGAAGACATTACTCAAAACGTTAAAACCATTCGTAACTTACCTAAAGTTCTGCATTCAGAAAAATATGAAATACCTCGTCTACTTGAAGTACGTGGTGAAGTATTGATGCCAAAGTCTGGTTTTGAAAAACTCAATGCTGACCAAGAAGCAAAGGGAGAAAAAACCTTCGCTAACCCTCGAAATGCAGCCGCTGGAAGTTTAAGACAACTTGATCCAAATATTGCTGCTGCTCGACCTTTGGCATTTTATGCGTATGGGATTGCACAGTGTGAACCAAATCATGGCCTCACAACCATGCATGATAGCTTGCAATGGTTAACGGAACTTGGGTTCCAAATTGCTGAGCGTCAGTACTTGTGTAATTCAATTCAAGAAGTACAGCAGCGCTATGAGCAAATTCAGCAAGAACGTCCAAACTTGCAAGTTGAAATTGATGGCATGGTGGTGAAGGTTGATGACCTAAAACAACAACAGCAGCTTGGTTTCTTAAGTCGTGAACCACGCTGGGCAACTGCTTATAAATTCCCGGCACAAGCTGCATTAACTACAGTTGAGCAGATTGACTGGCAAGTAGGGCGTACAGGGACTTTGACCCCTGTAGCACGCTTAAACCCTGTTTTTGTGGGTGGTGTGACTGTTTCTAACGTAACGTTGCATAATATTGGGGAAATTCATCGTCTGGATGTACGCATTGGCGATACGGTAAGTGTATATCGTACGGGTGACGTGATTCCTAAAGTAGAAAAAGTTTGGCCGGAGTTCCGTCCTGCTGAAGCAGAAGTTGTTCATTTACCAGAGTCCTGCCCAGTATGTGCTTCGCCTGTAGTGATGCCTGAAGGTGAGGCTCTCGCACGTTGTTCAGGCGGTTTATATTGTGCCGCACAGCGTATTGAAGCCATTCGTCACTTTGTATCGCGTAAAGCGATGGATATCGAGGGCTTGGGAGATCGTTGGGTAGAATCTTTATTACGTCTCGATTTACTTAAAGATGTTGCTGATATTTACCATTTGCATGAGCACAGAGAAACTCTCTTGGGCATCGAAAAAATGGGAGAAAAGTCAGTACAGAACCTAATAGATGCGATTGAAGCAAGTAAGAAAACAACTCTAGCACGTTTTATTTATGCATTAGGTATTCGTGGAGTAGGTGAAACAACGGCTAGAATGTTAGCAAATACATTTCAGACGCTAGAGGCACTTAAAGCTGCGAATGTAGAAGCTTTAAAGAAAACCCCAGATGTAGGGGATATTACAGCAGAGTGGATTGCTGACTTTTTCTTGGCACCGCATAACATTGAAGTACTCGATCGTTTAATTGCCGCAGGAATTCATTGGGATGCACCAACAGCACCAACGCGTCAACCTTTAAATGGTGAAAGCTGGGTACTTACAGGTACATTAGAACAAATGACCCGTGATCAGGCCACTCAAATGCTACAAGCATTAGGTGCACGAGTAAGTGGGAGTGTTTCTAGCAAAACAAAATGTGTAGTTGCTGGTGAGAAGGCGGGTTCAAAATTAGAAAAAGCTGCGAAGTTAGGTATTCCCGTCATGAATGAAACAGATTTCTTATCACTCATGGCAGGCTATGGGCAAACTTTGAGCTAAAAGGTTAGCGAAATAAGAACCATTGATTTTAGTTACAAATTTATAAATTGATGGTTTTTGCTATATTTGAACGCTTGTCTGAGCTTATAAATCGGACAAGCGATTCTTTTTGCAAAGGAAATTTAAATAACTTAAACTGCAAATGCGTATGTTTCTCATTTTAATTTGATAAAAATCATAAACTTAACTATTTTTTGTTTTGCAATCATTTTTAAGTTTGCCCATAATAGACTCATACGATAGGAGATTTATTATGCGTGGCAATCCAGAAGTCATAGACTATTTAAATATGCTCATTGGCGGAGAGTTGGCTGCCCGTGATCAATATTTAATCCATTCTCGTATGTATGAAGATTGGGGCTTAAACAAGATTTATGAACGTATTGACCATGAGATGCAAGAAGAAGCGTCTCACGCCGATGCGATTATTCGTCGTGTATTATTTTTAGGTGCCAAACCAAACATGCATCGTGAAGATATCAATGTTGGTACAGACGTTGTATCTTGCTTAAAAGCTGATTTAGCACTTGAATATCATGTGCGTGAAAAATTAGCGACAGGTATTAAACTTTGTGAAGAAAAAGGCGACTACATCAGTCGTGACATGTTACGTCAACAATTATCAGATACTGAAGAAGACCATACTTACTGGCTTGAAAAACAGTTGCGTTTAATTGAACTGATTGGCCTGCAAAATTATATCCAGTCTCAAATTTAATGACTTGAAAAACCCAGCCTAGGCTGGGTTTTTCATTGGCTCATTTTAATAAAATGAAGTCACCATTTAAATGTTAATTCTGCCAAATTGAATATATTCAAAGCCTTACTACATAAGGCTTTGGCAGTTACAAAAAAGTCAGAAAATTTGTATCAGACCCCATGTTTTTTTTGTGGAATTGGATATAATTTCGCCAACAAAAACCCTTGCCTAGAAATTTAATGAGGCAAGGGTTTTTCTATGGGGAATCGGTTGGTATGGATCGCCAATGGTTTTATGGTGAGCTTCGCGTATATGTTATTTTCCAAACCTGCTGTTTTAGATACAGCTACTCTCTTAAGTACACAACGATTAGCAACTCGTCTTAGCTTTTTTAGCTTGGGCTTTGCGATATCTGCATGGGCACCACTTATTCCGTATGCTCAGCAACGTTTAAACCTAAATCATGCAAATTTTGGTTTATTGCTGCTTTGTATGGGAATCGGCTCAATGATTGCTATGCCTGCGACTGGGGCTTTAGTTAAGCGTTGGGGATGTCGTCCATTAATTGCTGTGGCGACCATACTCTTGATGGTATTACTACCAAGTTTAACGATCTGGCATAGTCTTGTATCGATGGCTGTAGCGTTATTCATTTTTGGTACGGCAGCAGGTAGTCTTGGCGTTGCTATTAATTTACAAGCAGTTGTGGTGGAAAAGCACAGCTTACGTGCGCTCATGTCTAGTTTTCATGGTATGTGTAGCCTTGGCGGTTTAATCGGTGCCATGCTTGTCACTGCACTATTAGCAATTGGCCTTTCACCACTCATGAGCACATTGTCTGTAGTCATGGTTTTATTGGTGGTGAGCTTTGTTGCCATTCCATCTGCCTTAACAACATTTGAGCAAGATGAACAAGGTGCAGCGGAAATAACTGACGCGCCTAAAAAATCTTCACGTCCGAACGGTACGATCCTTTTGATTGGGATGATGTGTTTTATTGCCTTTTTGTCAGAAGGTGCGGCAATGGATTGGGGTGGTATTTATTTAACCAGTAAATACCAGCTTAATCCTGCCTTTGCTGGGCTGGCTTATACTTTCTTCGCGCTTAGTATGACAAGTGGTCGTTTTGCAGGGCATATCTTGTTAAAACAGTGGGGTGAGAAAACTATTGTGACTTATAGTGCAATTGTCGCTGCTCTTGCTATGGTCACTATTGTGATGGCACCTGTTTGGCAAGTTGTCGTATTGGGTTATGCACTTTTAGGTTTAGGCTGTTCTAATATTGTACCAGTCATGTTCTCTCGTGTTGGACGCCAAAATGATATGCCTAAAGCAGCGGCACTGTCTTTAGTGTCAACGATTGCTTATACAGGTTCATTAAGTGGCCCAGCCTTAATTGGTTTGATTGGCCAGTGGACTAGCCTAACCACCGTCTTATCAGGAGTGGCGGTTTTATTAACCATGATTGCTATACTCAATCGCTTTACTCTTGTGAAGGCCAAGTAATTTAAGCTTGCTTACCAGCCGCGGAACATCGAGAAAAACATCCTCGATGTTCCCTAAGCTTAAATTATTATAAAACATGGTAAGTGGGTTGATACTTTTCTTGTAAGGACAACTTAGACTTTGTGAATGTCGGAGAATTTTCTAAATCCTTCAAGAAATTATTTCGCCAATCGCTCAGGTCAGTAGCTGCTAAACCTCCTATTAACTGTTCATAACGATTAATACGTTCAGCTTTTGACATCTCTAGAGCCGTTTTTAAAGAATCCATCATGGCTGCTCTATCTAATGGATCAACAATCAATGCTTGAGTCATTTGTTCAGCTGCACCGGCATATTTAGATAAAATCAGCACACCTGGGTTCTCTGGATCTTGAGCTGCAATATATTCTTTTGCGACCAAATTCATACCATCACGTAATGAGCTAATCCAGCAAATGTCAGAACGACGATAAATATGCATCAAGCTGTCATGTTGAACTGTGTCGAAGCAACAATCGATAGGTCGCCAATCTTCATGAGCAAACTCTTCATTAATCAGTTCTAATTTGGCCTTAAAGCGTTGGTATAAGCGTTGATAGGCCGGAATATCTGTACGTGAAGGCGTTGCAACTTGAAGGTGACGTACCAATCCATGATATTCAGGATTAGTTTCAAGAAAGGTTGCAAATGCATTGAAACGCTCAAGTAAACCTTTTGAATAATCAATCCGGTCAACCCCAATAATTGTTTTTTGACGTGGTATATCTTCAAAGTTAAATACGTATGGGGTATGAAAGGCCTGTTGTGCTTGGCGCTGAATAAGCTCTGGTTGAACACCAATAGGATAGGACTTAATCAAGATTTGACGTTTTTTATAACTGATTCTGTCGCTTAGTATTTTTTGAGCTTCAAGTAAGCCCATACAGGTTTGCATACAGGTGTTCTGATCGGTTTGAGTTTGTAAACCAATCACATCATATTGGCAAAGATCTTGGACCAACTGTAGTGCAACTGGGATCTTGCGCCAGATATTTAAGCTTGCGAAAGGAATATGCAAAAAGAAACCGATTTTATTTTGCATACCTAATTCACGGCAATGACGAGCTACGCTGAAAAAGTGATAGTCATGCACCCAAATAAGATCATCAGGCTGAGCAATCTGTTGTAATTTTTCAGCAAATAAACGATTGACCTTTTGGTAGGTATTATATTCTTCTGCATTATATTCGATCAGGTCATCCCGATCATGCATGGCAGGCCATAATACTTTATTGGCAAAACCACAGTAGTACTGTGCATATTGCTGATGTGTAAGAGGGCAGGTAATGTAGTCGATCCCATGAGAATATGCCTGATCGAATTCAGGCGCTTCAGTATCGGTAATTTGCTGACCATTCCAGCCTAACCAAATGCCGTTACTATCATTTAATGCGTCTTGTACAGCTACTGCAAGGCCACCTGCTGAAGCCTTACCCGATGGCATACTAATTCGATTCGATAACACGATTAATTTAGACATATTTGTTCTCCATTCTGATCTTGACTATTTTTGACGTATAACTTTTTTATTTTTTCTAGGAAGAAAAAAAGAAAATTAGAAACACTATTAATATCTTTTAATCTATATTGAGCTTCTGTTTCACCAGAACCTACTTTAATTGAAGTGCCAAGCTGTTGATTAATAAAAATGAAACCTGATTCATCCGTTAAATCATCTCCTATAAATATAGGATGAATTAACGGTAAATTAAGGTGGTTTAATACTGTTTGTATTGCTTTACCTTTATCTGCCTGTTTAGGTAATAATTCAACGACAAATTTTCCTCTATTTAATTTTAATTGAGGATAAAAATATTTAATTTGTTGCATAATATAAATTGCATTATCTTCTAATTCTGGGTTTTTTCGATAATGTAAAGCAATAGAATGCCCTTTATCCTCAATTAATAAATCGGGATATTTTTCACAAGAATTTATAATATCTTCTTTTAATTTTTGAAAATTAATATCGCTTAAATCTGGGCGAATATAAGTATCAGAATCAAAATAAATATCTAAACCATGTAAGCCCGCTATAGGTAATTCAATAGACTGAAGTAGCTTACTTGCTGTTTCAACATCACGTCCTGTTACAGCAATCACCGGTATATTTAATTCAATAATTTTTTTTATAACTTCTAAGGTAGTATTTGGAATAAAACTATGCTCAGGATGAATTTGAAATGGAGCTAATGTTCCATCAATATCCAGAAATAAACAATAATTTTTATCTGTAGGTAAGGTATTTATAATATCATTGGGTGTAACAAAATATGTATCTTTTTCTCTCCCATCAGATATTATACTTTGATTGTTCATATTTGCCTGCCCATATTTTTTTGATCAATATTTAATCTTCTAACATTAAAATGAATTGATGAGTCATTTTTTTTAATAAAAAAACATAAGTATTAACATTAATTACATTGCATAATGGATTTATGGGTGAAGTGTGGATTATGTTGTTTTTTGATTTGCTTCAATGTTTAGATAATTAAATTTTTGTATATTTCATATAAATATTTTAGGCCTTATTTATCAATATATTTCAGAATATTTAACAGCTATAAATAGTTGATTTTACTTTTTTGAATTCAATTTTTATATTGATTTTAAAAGATATTTTAAATTGATATTAATATATAATTTCCATAAATTTGTCTTTGAGCGTGCATATGAAGTTACAAAATAAAATTTTATTGATTACAGGTTGGGGAGTAGGAATAGAACCTTTGCAATCGTTAAAATTAGGTTTAATGAAAGCTGGGTATGACACGCAACTTATTAATATTTTTAATGTTTTAGATGGTGGCTTTCACGAGCAGCTTGATTTTTTAACTGATATTGAGGTGGTTGTAGGTTGGTCTTTAGGTGGACAGTTAGCAACATACCTGGTTGACTTTTTTTATAAACAAACGGGCCAAACTAAAACGTTAATTACGCTTGCTTCTAATCCTTGTTTTGTGGCTAATACCTCGTGGCATACTGCTATGCCTGCTGATGTATTTAGTCAATTTAAAGCGTCCTTTTTACAGAATCCCCAAGCTACTTTAAAACGTTTTTATTATTTAATTACACTTGGCTCATCTCAGGCAAAACAAGATTGGCTTAATGTACAAAACATAGCAAATCCGCCCTCAAATAAACTGTTGTTAGAAGGTTTGAAAATGCTTGAGCAGCTAAATTTGGTAGATAACTTGAAAACCTATTCAGGTCGACAGCTTCACCTGTTTGCTGAGCAAGATAATGTCATTCCTTGCAAGATTGTTGAAAATTTTAAAGATATAGTGACAGAAAACATGAGTTATAAGCTAATAAAAGATGCTACACATGCTTTTCCCTACTTACAGGTAGAGAGAACAATTGAAGAAATCTGCCAATTTTTAACAATTCATCAGCAAAGTTCATAAGCTTTGGTTGATCTCGCAATTTTCTTTCATTCTTAACAGGTTTAACATGTGCTAAATGAAAGATTTGATTGCTGTAAAAGGGTATAGAGGATGACCGATAATTTTGATTTGGAACATATTTGGCATCCATATACTTCAATGACCCAACCTTTACCCACATTTAAAGTGAAGCGTGCCTATGGGGCAACGATTGAACTTGATGATGGTAGAACTTTAATTGATGGTATGTCATCTTGGTGGTGTGCAATTCATGGCTATAACCACCCTGAACTTAATCAGGCAGTGACCGACCAGCTACAAAATATGTCTCATATCATGTTTGGCGGTTTAACTCATGATCCTGCTATTGAACTTGGCAAAATTCTTTTAAAAATTACACCGCCGAGTCTCGATAAAATTTTTTATGCAGACTCAGGTTCGGTTGCCGTTGAAGTTGCTTTGAAAATGGCTGTGCAATTCTGGACAGCACAAGGCCAGCCACAAAAAACAAATTTTATTACTACACGTTCTGGTTATCACGGTGATACATGGAATGCGATGTCTGTTTGTGATCCAGTGACAGGCATGCATCAGATTTTTGGTACCAGCTTACCGAACCGTCTTTTTGTAGCAGCTCCGCAAACCAAATTTCATGAGGAGTGGAACCGAGAAGATATTGCCGAGTTAGAGCAAGCTATTCAGCAAAATCATGAAAACCTTGCTGCACTGATTATTGAGCCGATTGTCCAAGGGGCAGGAGGCATGCGCTTTTATCACCCTGAATATTTACGTCAGGCTAAAGCGCTTTGTGAAAAATATCATCTGTTGTTAATTTTTGATGAAATTGCCACTGGTTTTGGCCGTACAGGTAAGCTCTTTGCTTGGGAACATGCTCAAGTCGAGCCGGATATTATGTGCCTAGGTAAAGGGTTAACAGGCGGTTATATGACTTTGTCTGCGACCTTAACGACAAAGTATGTAGCAGAAACCATTAGTCGCGGTGAGGCTGGGGTATTTATGCACGGCCCAACTTTTATGGCCAATCCACTCGCTTGTGCCGTTGCTTTAAAAAGTACGCAATTATTAATTGAGCAAGATTGGCAGGCCAATATTAAGCGAATTGAGCAACAGCTTAGCCAATATTTAATGCCTTTAAATCAGCTTGATTATGTTGCTGATGTACGAGTGCTCGGTGCAATTGGTGTGGTAGAACTCACCTTTAATGTCGATATGAAAACTTTACAGCAACAATTTGTAGAGCGTGGAATCTGGATTCGTCCTTTTGGAAAATTAGTTTATGTCATGCCGCCTTATGTCATCACTCAACAAGAGTTAAGTGACTTGCTCGAACAGTTGGTTGAAGTAGTTAAAACGATGCAGGGGGCACATTAAGATGTCATTGCTCGATCATTTTGCTACAGAGTTAGATGAGTTAAAACGACAAGGTAATTTCAGACAATTTACCCAAAATGTGCAGCATGGCCGTTTTATTACAATTCAAAATAAAACGATGCTCAATTTAGCTTCAAATGACTATCTTGGGTTGGCAGCTGATATTGATCTTCGCCAAGAATTTTTAGATTGCTATCCATTAGAACGTAGCTATTTTAGTTCTTCATCTTCACGTTTATTAACGGGCAATTTTGATGAATATGAACAGTTGGAAAATAGCCTAAGCCAAGCATTTGGTGGTCGGGCGGCTCTATTATTTAATAGTGGCTACCATATGAATATTGGTATTTTGCCCGCTGTTGCTGATAGTAAAACTTTAATTCTGGCAGATAAGTTAGTTCATGCCAGTATGATTGATGGGATCCGTTTGTCTGGTGCCCAGTATGTGCGGTATCGACATAATGATTTACAGCATTTAGAGCAACTTCTACAAAAGTATCATGATGATGACCAGATTGAACGAATCATTGTGGTCACGGAAAGTATTTTTAGTATGGATGGCGATGAAACAGATTTAACCGCTTTAGTCCAGCTTAAAAAACGCTTTGCTAAAACCATGTTATATGTCGATGAAGCGCATTCAATTGGCGTACGTGGACAGCAGGGTTTAGGGTGTGCCGAACAATATAATGTAATTCAGGAAATTGATTTTCTAGTTGGTACCTTGGGTAAAGCGCTAGCAGCAGTCGGTGGTTATATTATTTGCCATCCAATTATTAAAGATTATCTCATTAATAAAATGCGCCCGCTTATTTTTAGTACTGCTCAACCTCCGATTGTTATGGCTTGGGCAAATTTTATTTTTCAAAAAGTATTAAACGCTCAATCTCAACGTAAACATTTAAAAAATATTAGCCAATATCTTCAACAAGCAGTGGTGCAAAAGGGGTATGTGAGTCCATCGACTAGCCATATTATTCCAGTGATTGTGGGAGAAAGTCAGGCTGCTATCGATAAGGCGAAACAGGTTCAGGAAAGCGGTTTTTATGCCATGCCTGTACGTCCACCAACAGTACCTAAAAATAGTTCGCGTTTGCGCATTTCCTTAACATCAATGGTTGAGCAACATGAACTTGAAGCCTTGGTGAGTTTCCTGTGAGTTTGAATAAAAATTTGGTTGCCCAACGTTTTGCTAAAGCAGGGCAAAGCTATTCAAAGCATGCAATTGTCCAAAAACAAATTTGCCAAAACTTAACGAACTTACTAAAGCAATTTTGTCCAAGCACGATGTCACGTGTCTTTGAAATTGGTTGTGGTTCTGGCAATTTAACTCGTCTGCTTGTTGAATCTTTTCAAATTGAAGATTTAGTTTTAAATGATTTGTATGCAGAGGTGCAACAGCACTTTAATCATGAAGAACATGTGAAATGGTTAATTGGAGACGTTGAAACCTTAGAACTCCCTCAGCAGCTCGATATGATTGTTTCCGGTTCAGCTTTGCAATGGATGCAAGATTTACCACGGTTACTTCAACATTGCGATGCTGCTTTAAATGAGCAAGGCTGGCTATGCTTTTCAACATTTGGTCCTAAAAACCTCATTGAAATTAAAGAGTTAACTGGACAAGGTTTAAATTATTGGAATCTTGAAAATTGGAATAGTGCCTTAACTCAGGCTGGTTTTGAGATTTTGCATTTGGCACAGTCAGAAACTCAGCTTTATTTCGATTCGCCTAAAGCTGTGTTGCAGCATTTAAAAGCAACAGGTGTAACAGCAACTGCTCAGCATCGTTGGACTAAGCAATCTTTACAGCAGTTTTATCAAGATTATGACCGGTTTAAGCACACCGAGGGGTACTCCCTAACATATCACCCGATTTATTGTATTGCCCGGAGAATGAAGTAAATGAGTGGCCAGATCTATTTTGTGAGTGGGATTGATACCGAAATTGGTAAAACCTACGCGACAGGTTTCTTAGCAAAATTATGGACTGAGCAGGGTAAAAAAGTAATTACCCAAAAACTTATTCAAACAGGTAATGCTGATATCTCTGAGGATATCCAGAAGCATCGTGAAATTATGGGGCAAGGTTGGTTTCAGGAAGATCATGACAAGCTGACTATGCCGGAAATCTTTAGTTATCCTGCTTCACCTCATTTAGCAACGCGTCTTGATAACCGAGAGATCGATTTTCAAAAAATTGAGAATGCGACTCAAACATTGGCTGAGCGTTTTGAAATTGTATTGTTAGAAGGTGCAGGTGGCTTAATGGTACCCTTAACCACCAGTTTACTTACTATTGATTACGTTGCTCAGCATCAGTTTCCTGTTATTTTGGTGACGTCTGGTCGTTTGGGGAGTATTAACCATACATTGCTTAGTCTCGAGGCACTTAAGTCACGTGGTCTGAAATTAAAAGCTTTGGTTTACAACCTAAAAGATGAATCAAAAGATCCATTAATCTCTCAAGATACTTCAAATTATTTGAAGAACCATTTAGCCATTCATTTCCCTGAAGCTGAGTGGATTGAACTAGCAAAAATGAATGAATTAAAAAATTAGGCCATAAAAAACCGCTCTAAATTGAGCGGTTTTTTTGATTTAAAAGCTTTACTTAGAACTTTTTAAATCCACGGTTAAAACCAGTCGATTTGCGCTGATTACCTGTGTTAGCTGGTGCTTCTTTTTCATCATCACGACGTTGCTGACGTAAGTAACCACCACGGCGTGCTGCCATTGGCTTTTCTGTCATACGTTCGGTGCGACGTTTTGCCATACCAAATAAGCCTGTACCTTGACGTGGTTTTAACTCAACAGATTTTGCCAAGTTATCGATGTCAGTTTTGTCGAGTTCCATCCAGCGACCAGTACGTAATTCGCGTGGTAAAATGACTGTACCGTAGCGAGTACGCAATAAGCGGCTTACTTTAAGGCCTTGTGATTCAAAAATACGGCGTACTTCACGGTTACGGCCTTCTTTCACTACAACTTGATACCAGCGGTTAATACCTTCACCACCAATTTCAGAGAAAGATTCGAATTTGGCAGGGCCATCTTCAAGCTCTACACCATTGACCATGTTTTGACGTAATTGTGGTGTTACTTCACCCATTACACGTACAGCGTATTCACGTTCAATTTCATTAGATGGATGCATTAAGCGGTTAGCAAGCTCGCCATCGTTTGTAAAAAGTAATAAACCTGTACTGTTAATATCTAGACGGCCTACCATTACCCAACGGTCATTTGCAATTTGTGGTAAATGATCAAATACGGTTGGACGCTTTTCAGGGTCATTACGTGAACAGATTTCACCTTCTGGTTTATAATAAATCAGTACACGACGACGAATTTCATCTTCGATCTGGAACTGAACTTTACGGCCATCAATGCGTAATTCATCGCCTGGTTCAATGCGCTCGCCAACTTGGGCAACGCGGCCGTTCACACTCACGCGTCCTGCGGCAATAACCTCTTCCATATATCGGCGAGAACCTAATCCGATTCGCGCTAATACTTTTTGCAATTTTTCACTCATGACAGCACAACCTTAGACATAATGATCAACAGTCCACCTCTTTATGACTTCGGTGCATTTGCATCGAGAGCCATAAATGCTTCCTTGGCGTTCTGCAGGGGAGGCAATTGGCCTAGAGAGGCTAGACCAAAAGCATTCAGAAATTGAGGCGTTGTAATTAGCAACGCAGGTCTTCCGGGTAAATCTCTAAAACCGGCTTCTTTAATCCAGTTCCAGTCAAATAGCGTTCTGAGAATCTGACTATTATTAGATACACCACGAATTTGTTCAATATCAGCACGTGTGACCGGTTGATGATACGCAATGACAGCCAACGTTTCTAGTAATGATGGTGACAGTTTTGTTGGTCGCTCTGGCCAAATCTGCGCAATGATATTGCGATATTTGGATCTTACCTGAAAACGAAAGCCCTGCGCAGTTTCAATCAACTCAATGGAACGGCCATGTTGTAAAAGGGCAAGCTGTTGTAAAAGCTGACGAAGCTGTTGTTTGTTATATTGATTATTAAATGCTTCTTTTAAACGGGCAATTGAGACAGGCGCTTCACTAGCAAAAATAATGGCTTCAAGCTGTAATAAAACTTCATGATGAATATCGGCTAATGACAAATCATTATTATTTTGTTCAAAACTGCTCATATTGAAGACCCTTGAATAGCTAGTGGAGCTTCAACTCCTGTAGCAATAATCTTAATCTTTTGTTGTCGGGTCAATTCTAAAACAGCCATAAAAGTTACAACCATTCCCATACGGCCTTGTTGGGGATTAAGTAATTCTTTAAAACTTAACACGTCGCCTGACTCTAATTTCTCTTCAATATAAGCAATACGTTCTTCTAACAGTACAGGCTCTTGCGCAATTGTGTGTGTTACAGGTTCCGGACGGTTAAATACACAGAACAAAGCATCGTGTAATGCTGAAACATCATATCCTTCATAAACAGGTGCAATATGACCTAAGCTTACATTGGCACTGAATGTATCACGGTCAAGAACTGGCATTTGGCCTAAACGTTCAGCGGCTTGTTTAATGCGTAAATAAGTTTCAAGTCGATCGATAAGATCTTGTTTAGGATCTTTTTCGATGCTTACTACAGTAGGCTTAGGTAAAAGTAAGCGAGATTTCAAATCAGCCAATAAAGCAGCCATGACCATATAGTCGGCAGTCAGCTCAATATTTAAGGATTTCATGCTATCCATATAAGCTAAATATTGAGTGGCAATAGGGGCGATATCGAGCTGAACTAAATCAAAACCGTTTTTCTGAATCAGATAAATTAAAAAGTCGAGTGGTCCTTCAAACTGTTCGAGTAAAATCTCAAAGGCAGCCGGAGGAATATAAAGATCTTCAGGAATCGTGTCGTGCCACTCATCTAAAACACGGATGTGTGGAACGTCTTCCATGGATTGATGAAGTGATTGGTTCATTACGATTATAAGCCACGCGAATTTTCAAAAGCATGAGACTTGTTTTTCAAGTCAATAATAGCTGTAGCAGAAGAACAGCAGATAGTGAGAAGCATTCTAAAGGAATTGTGACTTTTAATAAATTGCTTAACGACTAAAGTGTAAAAAAAATCCAAACTAAATAAAGAGTATTTTTTTTCTTGATAATGCTTTTTTTTAAACTATTGGTAAAAAATGAAAAGTAAGTGCTTATTCAAAAGCACTTACATCACCGACACCACGACGAATAATTTCAGGATGCTCACCTGATAAATCAACAATACTCGTAGTTGTTAAAGTACCAAAACCGCCATCAATAAAGACATCAATACGCTTAGCTAATTGATTTTCAATATCGTAAGGATCATCTAGTGGATCTTCTTGCCCCGGTAAAATTAATGTGCTGGTGAGTAAAGGTTCACCGAGCTCTTTTAATAAAGCCTGACAAATTGGATTGCTTGGAATACGTAGACCAATAGTTTTCTTTTTAGGGTGCATTAACCTGCGTGGAACTTCGCTGGTTGCCGGTAAAATAAAAGTAGTGATGGCTGGTGTATTTGCCTTTAATAAACGGTACGTCGCATTATCAACTTTGGCATAAGTCGCGATATCTGATAAATCGCAACACATAATTGCATATTGATGCTTAGGACCTAAACCACGAATCTGGGCAATCCGTTCCATCGCATTTTTATTACCAATCTGGCATCCGATTGCATAGGCAGCATCAGTAGGGTAGACCACAACGTCTCCGGCACGAATACGCTCAACCACTTGCTCAATGAGGCGTTGCTGTGGATTTTCAGGATGTACATGTAAATGCAGCATATTTTAGAGACTCCATCACGCCATTATTAAAAATAGTATTAGACCTTTCAAACTTGTGAAGCAAGTAACTTACGTAGTTTTTTTGTCATTTAATCAAGGAGTTCACGTTTAAATTCATTTAATTTTAATGCTGCACCTGCTCGCGTACATTGGCAAATACATTCAATGAATCTTGCTGCATCGGTAGGCAGCTTTGCTTCACCAGAAAAGTAACGTTGAACTTGGGCATAAACATTATCTTTAAACTTTCTGCCATCTCCACCATCGCCCGTAAGGTTATCTAGCGAGACTCTGAATTTTCTGCCAAAAGACTGTGCAAATAACCATTCAATGGCTTGAGGTTTGATTTCTACTTGTTCAAATAAATCTTGCTGTTCTTTAGTTCTGCCATCTGGCGCATACCAATAACCTAAATCGGGTAATAGGCGACGTTTTGCACCTGCAATCGTCCAATGGCTAATTTCGTGAAGAGCACTATTGAAAAAACCATGAGCAAATTGAATTTTCGCTGGCTCATGATCGTTCGCTGGGAAATATTCTGGTTCAAATTCTCCACGAACTAATGTCACATTATGGTGGGAAAACCAGTGATTAAAGTGTAAAATAAGCCAATCAACTTGCTCAGACTCTAATTTTGAGCTTGGCCATGGTGAGAGTTGCACCACGTCAGGTAAAAGAGGGTTCTGGTGGGTTGAATGGGTGCAAACGAGTAATGAAGTGTTAACTTCAGGTTGCGGCTGCAACAGGTGCATTGCTTAATTTACCCCGAGTTCTGTCTAAAGAAGTACAAAATTGTATCTTAATCTTTGACAGAGTACCGATGAATTTGTAGAATTGCCGCCTTAATTATGTCAGCAAATACCTTTCCGGCACAGATTGAGCCGTTTAAATGGGCTGAACAAGGCTTTACATGGTCAGGTCAACTGCCATTGTCTCGCTTTGCTCGTATTGCTCGTGAAGCTGTTGGGTCAATTGATAACCAATTGATCAACATAGACTGTAAGCTATCAATGGATGCCTATCATCGCATTGTGTGGTTAGATGGTCACATGGAAACAAAAGTTCCAATGGAGTGCCAACGTTGTTTGGAACCTGTTGAAATGCCAATTGTTTCTGACTTTCATATTGCACTTGTAGATGATGAGTCACTGATAGAGCGCTTGGATGAGGATGCTGATTTCATCGTTTTAGGTGAAAGTGAGTCTTCGACAAAAGGTGATTTTGATACACCTGCCTCGATCAACTTACTCGCATTACTAGAAGATGAACTGTTATTGTTGATGCCTTTATCTCCCAAGCATGATGCTTGTGAACATAAACATCAACCTACCATTCAGAACGTTGTCGAAGAGAAACGGGATAATCCGTTTGATGTTTTGGCAGGTTTGAAGGGTAAACTTAACTCATAATTTGTGTTATGATTATGGGATAAGACAACTGAATTTGTTCTGATCCATTTTTTCGATCTTTGTAAGGAGCCATCATGGCCGTTCAGCAAAACCGTAAAAGTCGCTCTCGCCGTGACATGCGCCGTTCACATGACGCTTTAACCGAGAATGCATTAACAGTAGACCAAGCAACTGGTGAAACTCATCGTCGTCACCACGTGACTAAAGACGGTTTCTACCGTGGTCGCCAATTATTCGCTAAAGCAGCTGATGCTGAATAATTGCATGATATGCATTAAGCGTGATGCTTAAGTATAGAAAAAATGGGAGCGAAAGCTCCCTTTTTTTGTTGTTTTTCGCAATTATAAATATACAAATTAAATGTTAAATTTCCGCTCCAGAGAAATGAGTGAAAACCCAAAAAGGATTTCTTATGTCTGCTAAACGTCTTGAACAAGTAGCTTTAGCCACAAAAACTGCATTTGTGTTTCCAGGTCAAGGTTCACAAAAAGTTGGTATGCTCGCTGAACTCGCAGAACAGTTTAGTGGAGTTGGGCAAACTTTTGCCGAAGCTTCAGACGCGCTAGGATTTGATCTTTGGCACATTGCACAAAGTGGTGAAGGTTTAGACCAAACAGAAAATACCCAGCCTGTATTATTAACTGCCAGTATTGCTTTATGGCGTTTATGGTTAGATTTAGGTGGTTTAGCCCCTAAATACCTTGCAGGTCACTCTTTAGGTGAATACAGCGCTTTAGTTGCAGCAGGTTCAATGAGTTTGGCGGATGCAGTTAAGTTAGTTAATTTGCGTGGAAAACTCATGCAAAATGCTGTTCCTCAAGGGGAAGGCGCTATGGCTGCTATTCTTGGTTTAGCTGATGATAAAGTAGTTGAATTGTGCCAGAGCGTGTCTGCATCAGGCCAAGGTTCAGTTGAAGCAGCAAACTATAATTCACAAGGTCAAGTTGTGATTGCTGGTAGTACCGCATCTGTACAGCAAGTTATGGCATTGGCAAAAGAACAATCTGCTAAAGCAATTGCTTTACCGGTTTCTGTTCCATCACATTGTTCATTGATGAAGCCGGCAGCAGAAAAATTTGCAGAAGCTTTGGAACAAACTGCCATTGAGCTACCTACCATTCCTGTAATACAAAATGTCAACGCGGGAATTGCTACCGATGTTGCTCAATTACGTCAGGCTTTAACAGCACAATTGTACCAGTCTGTACAATGGACACGTACCATGCAGTCTCTACAAGACCAAGGTATTCAGTACATTGTTGAGTGTGGCCCAGGTACAGTATTGAGTAATCTCGCAAAGCGTTTACCAAATATTGAAAAAGCTTTTTCTATTGATAGTAAGAGCAAAATGGAAGATGCCCTAAATGCTGTTTTAGTGGCAGAAGGAAAAATTGCATGACACAAGAACGCAAAGTTGCATTAGTAACGGGCGCGAGTCGGGGCATTGGCGCTGCAATTGCCCAGCAACTTATTCAAGACGGTTATTTTGTCGTAGGTACTGCGACTTCTGAATCTGGTGCACAAAAGCTAACTGATAGCTTTGGTGAACAAGGTGCAGGTTTGGCTCTCGATGTGCGTAATCTCGATGAGATTGAAGCAGTCGTGTCTCATATTGAACAGAACTATGGTCCTGTACTTGTTCTCGTTAACAATGCAGGTATTACGAAAGACAATTTGTTGCTTCGTATGTCGGAAGATGATTGGGATGACATCCTCAATATCCACCTTAAAGCCGTTTATCGTTTATCTAAACGTGTGCTTAAGGGTATGACGAAAGCACGTTTTGGTCGCATTATTAATATCAGTTCTGTTGTAGCTCACTTTGCAAACCCAGGCCAAGCGAACTATTCTGCTGCTAAAGCAGGTATTGAAGCATTTAGCCGTAGTCTTGCAAAAGAGATGGGTAGCCGCCAAATCACTGTAAACAGTGTGGCACCAGGTTTTATTGCAACAGAAATGACAGATGCACTTAGTGAAGACATTCGCAAAAAAATGAGTGATCAAGTGGCTTTAAATCGCTTAGGCGAGCCACAAGATATCGCAAATGCGGTGAGTTTCCTTGCAAGTGATAAAGCAGGTTACATTACCGGTACGGTATTACATGTAAATGGTGGTTTATACATGGCCTAACGCCGATGTATAAACTTTTAAAAATTTTTATATTCAATTAAACTAGTGGCAAATCAAACGCCACAAGCAATGAGGAGAATTCCTGTGAGCGATATCGAACAACGCGTTAAACAAGCGGTTGCAGAACAACTTGGTCTTAAAGCTGAAGAGATTAAAAACGAAGCATCTTTCATGGATGACTTGGGTGCTGACTCTTTAGATTTAGTTGAACTTGTTATGTCTTTCGAAAATGACTTCGACATCACTATCCCTGATGAAGATTCAAACGAAATCACTACAGTTCAATCTGCAATTGACTATGTAACTAAAAAACTTGGTTAATTCGCATATTGCTGATTAAAAAAAAAGGCCACCGTAAGGTGGCTTTTTTTATACGAGTCAGATAATTGATAGAGATACATATTTTTACAAGATCAACCTCAATTGATAGCAGAGGCATCTCTTTTTTCAAGTATAACAATAAGGGTCAGTTTAATGACTTTACTATAAACAATAATATGAGGACTAAATAATGGGTCTTTTTGATTTTGTAAAAGGTATTGGTAAGAAAAATACCGCACCAGCAGAACCACAAGCAGCTCCAGCAACACCAGCAGAACCTTCTGCACAAGAAATTGCGAATAAATTATTGGGATTGATTAAAAGCTTAGGCCTTGGGGTGGAAGGCTTATCTGTAACATATAATGGCTCAACTGACACTGCTATTATTAAAGGGCAAGTCCAAAGCCAAGCAGATAAAGAAAAAATCATTCTTATTGTGGGCAATGTGGATCATGTGGCACAAGTAGATGACCAGATGACTGTTGCAACTCCTGAGCCAGAAAGCAAATTTTATACAGTGAAATCTGGCGATAATCTTTCAAAAATTGCCAAAGAGTTTTATGGTGATGCCAATCAATATCAAAAAATCTTTGAAGCGAATAAACCAATGCTGAAAGATCCAGATGAGATTTTTCCAGGACAAGTTTTACGTATTCCTCAGTAATAGGAATATAAAAAAAGGCGCTTTAAGCGCCTTTTTTATTTATTGGTTAAAACCGTTTTGGAATCTTTTGTCCATTGGGTACAGGTGTTTCAGCATTTTTTAACACACCAAATAACCATGTTTCTGCATGTTGAACTGCAATTTTTAAAGAGTCACCTAGAGCTAAACGACCTGCAATAAAACTCGCTAATGAACAACCTGAGCCATGATATTCACCTTCAAGGCGCGGACATGTACTACTTGCTGCAAGCTCGCCATCAATATATAAACTATTTTTAATAAAGTTAGGTGTATCTTCGTGTCCACCTTTCACCAATACGGCCTTGGCACCCATTTCAAATAAATTTTGGGTTGCTTGATCTAAATCGGTAACGCCTGTTAAAGCGCGCAATTCAACTGTATTTGGAGTAATGAGTGTCGCTAGAGGAATAAGCTCCACAAATGCTTTAACTAAAGTTGCTTGGTCTCCTAACGAACCGCCACTGTTTGCAACTAAAACAGGATCAAGTACATATTGATAGTCAGGATGAGCACGTAAAAATTCGGCTAGAGCCGCAATATTATCAGTAGTGCCTAGCATGCCAGACTTAACACATTTAATGGGTAAATCGCCTACAACAGCATTTGCTTGGGCTAATAATAGTTCTTTTGAGGTTGCTTCAAAGCCAAATACTTGTTGAGAATTCTGAATGGTGAGGGCTGTACATGCAATTGCTGCATGTGCACCACTTTGTCCAATCGCTTCAATATCGGCTTGTAAACCTGCACCACCTGAAGGGTCTAAACCCGAGAAACAAAGTACGGTTGGACGCACGGTTATTTCCTTTTCAATTTAAATTTACGTTAGTATAAGAGAGTTTAATTAAACTCTCGACCAATTGAATTAAATACTTTACTGGGTTAGTGATTGAATGGCTATAAAACATATTTTGATTGATTTAGATGGAACCTTAACAGACCCTAAAGTTGGTATCCATACATCAATTCGTTATGCAATGGATAAGTTAGGTTATCCATTAGCTGCCGATTTAAATATTGATTGGACGATTGGCCCACCTTTAAAAGCGTCATTAGCAAAATTATTAGCTACTCAAGATGATGCACTAGCTGAGCAAGCTTTACTTGCTTACCGTGAGCGTTTCTCGGTGATTGGTTTATTTGAAAATGAAGTATATCCATCTGTTGCGGAAACACTTAAGGCCTTAAAAGCAGAAGGGTATCGTTTGCTCGTTGCTACTGCTAAACCAACGATTTATGCAAAACGAATTTTAGATCATTTTGAATTAAGCCAATATTTTGTACAAATTTACGGTAGTGAATTAACGGGTGAGCGGACCAATAAAGCTGAGCTTATCCATTATATTCTTGAACGTGAGCAATTAAACCCAGAAGAATGCTTGATGGTGGGTGATCGTCAATATGATGTTTTAGGCGCCCGTCATAATGGTATTGAAGCGGTAGCTGTGACTTATGGTTATGGGACACCAGAAGAACTTACTCAAGCACAACCTAAAGCAAAGATTACAAAATTTTCTGAACTTTTAGATTATGTTGAAGAACAGGCCGCACAAAAGAAAGTTTCTTAAATTTCAAGAATTATAATTTAGAGGTTTGACCTGCAAGTGAACAAGTCAAACCTTTTTATTTATTTTTAAATACCGTGTTGTTGACGATATTGTACAAGCTCTTCAATTGTAATCACGGTTAAATGATGAGTTTGAGCATATGCTAAAACTTGAATTCCTGATGCCATTGTCCCATCCGGATTGGTTAATTCGCATAACACTCCAGCAGGTTTTAAACCAGCTAATCTTGCTAGATCAATAGTCCCCTCCGTATGACCTCGACGGGTAAGCACGCCACCATTACGTGCGCGTAATGGGAAAACATGGCCTGGACGGTTAAGATCACTTGCAACAGCACCATCTTTAATAGCAGTTTTAATTGTGGTTACACGGTCTTTAGCAGAAACACCAGTGGTAACGCCTTGAGCAGCTTCAATAGTCACTGTAAATGCAGTATGAAACTGACTTGAGTTTTGAGAAACCATTGGTGGAAGTTCAAGATGATCAGCTAACTCTTCAGTAAGGCATAAACATACAATACCTGAGCCATCACGAATCATACGTGCCATGGTCTCAACAGTTAGGGTTTCCGCTGCAACAATTAAATCTGCTTCATTTTCACGATCGAAGTCATCCATCACCAAGACAGGTTTGCCTTGACGGATATCTTCTAATGCTTGTTGAATGCGTTGCTCAGCAGGAGAGAGGGCTGAGAAAAAAAGTTCTGGTTGAATTAAACTAGACATAATGAAACGCTCTCGTAAGAATACGGTTGAACATTTCAGGACTGATGCAAAAACAGGCTGGCACTGAAATAAAATGGATTTATTCCAGTTCGTCGTCTTCTTTCATCCGGACTATACCGTCGGCTTTGGAGTTTCACCAAATCTGCTCAAATTACATAATTTAAGCTCGTGGGCTTGTTAATTTAACAATAAAAATTAACTTTACCACCGGTGGGGAATTACACCCCGCCCTGAAGCGATGGGTTTTATTATAGCGCGCTTGGCAAAATTGGCTAGATGCTTTTGTAGAATGCTAAGTCTCTTTATGAATAAGTATTTTCATAAATTGAAATAGGCTTTTTAACAAGAGCTTACTTGTTGAGCTTAAAAGTGAATGTTATGTTTTTTCTAGAAAATTATAAATAAAACAGGTGTTTCATGCAGATAAGAGATTATTATCCTTTTAGGAATACTTTATTTATTCAGCATCTCCATATTTTCAGTTATGTATTTATGGCGCTCAGTATTCTGTACTTAATTGCTGCTAATTGGTTGATGCTTCCAGATAGCATTCAACTCATTATTCCACCTGTTATATTACTTATGACAGCTTGGGTGAGTATCAAAAAGACTTTAAGTGAGGGAGTAAGGCAAACTTTACATGGCATCTGCGGCTTAATGGTCGGTTTGAGTTTGGCTGTAATTGGGCAAGTTTATCAAACTGGTGCAGACAGTTATTTACTTTTCTTGATTTGGACTTTGCTTTTATTGCCGTGGCTATATCGACCAAATATTGGAATCTTTGCTTTAATTTGTATTACAAGCCAACTCACCCTATTTTTATTTTTTAAACAGACTTTCTGGGCAGAAAAGTTTCCCTATCTTTATCTTTTTGCTCTAAATCTATTCAGTCTTGTGCAGTTTTGGATCTGTCAAAAGAAATATACGGCTTTACGTTTTATTTTTATTGCTTGGTTTGCTGTTATTTCAATAACAGGAATGATTCAATTCCTATCAAGTGAAAATTTACCTTATCTGATCTCGGCTTTTTTTCTAGGAATCATCGCTTTTTATTATTTTTTTAATAAAGATGATCAGTTGTGTGCCAGTTTAATGGCTGCTGTTCTTGGTGTGACGGCTACCATATGGCTTGTGGATGGTATTAATCAACTATTTAAAGATTCTAATGAGTTCATCTTTTTATTGATCGCGGGGATTATTTTTACTTGGTTTGCACTCATTAGTTATTTCTTAATCAAGATTTTCCGTCAAAGCCGTTTTTATATCATTCCTTTGGCAATTGGTGCTTGGCTTGCTGGTCTAGCGCTTGCAGCATTTACTTTGGTGTTTTGGGAGACTATTTCCTTAATTATTGGAATCATCTTTGTTGCTGTAGCTATAACTTTACTAACAAAATCGCAAAGCTATTTCATCCGGCAGTTTGCATATTGTTTATTTGTGAGTGGACAGACTGCTTTTTTATTTCATCTTGGTTCTGAAACAGATCAAATTTTATGGGTATTGATTGCCCAGATCTTTATTTTATGTATTAGTTATTTTCTTAAGCCTCACTGGTTCTTTATTTTAATTCAAATGCTTGCAACTTATGGTATAGCAGTAATCTATCTACTACAAATGGATCATTCATTATGGTCCTTAAACTCTACTCAGACTTATTTAAATTTAGTCTTACTTAACTATTTGATTTTTAGCTCGGTACTACTGATAGGAAGTAAAGCGGTCGTATCGTATAAGCGAAGTATCTTTTTATGTACGCTCGTTGTAATTTTGGTGAGTTCATTCTTTGATACCTTTATAGGATTAGCACTTGTTGATTCGGCTGATCAGTCACTATGGTTCCTTTATGCATTGCCGTGCGTATGGTTATTATGCTTTAGTTTTTTCTATCTCTATCAGCAACTTCACGGTATAACTTTTTTTGCCTTTTTAGTTTTTGGCATATTACTTATTGCACTCGGCTATTTTGAAGTATTCATTTTATTTATTATTTTGACATGGGCTTTAAAAAATAAAGATCGCATTGTTTACGGTGTTACGCTCATAGTATTTGCCTTTGTGCTTTGGCAACTTTATTACAGTTTACAATTAAGTTTTTTAGCTAAAAGTGCCTCAATCTTAGTGTCAGGCATTATATTGCTGGCTCTATATGGGCTACTTATGAAAGAAGCTAAAATTAATTGTGTTGAGGGGGGAAAGTAATGAAAAAGTATTTCTCTCTTATGCTTGCAGTAGTCTCTGTATTATTTTTTGCAGGTTTAGTCATGAAAAATGAATGGCAATTGCATCAAAGTAAAAGTATTTTTATTAAGCTGAAACCAGTTGATCCCCGTTCTATTTTACAAGGGGACTACATGGCGCTGGCTTATGAATTAAATTTACAATCTCTCAAAGCTCTGACAGGAAGTGAAAGTGAAGCTTTAGATCAGGTGATTTTTAATCATGCTTCTGTTCCAGCAAAAGTTATTTTAGATTCACGAAATCGAGTGATCCGTACTATTTTAGACCCTAACTCTTTATCTAATGAGCAGAATTTAATTTTAAAAAATCCGGATAATCACTATCAATCTTTGTACCCAGCTTCTCGAAGTTTCTTATTTGCCGAAGGCTTAGCTCATTGCTATGAGAAAGCGAAATATGCTGAATTTAAGGTAAATGCAAAAGGAGAGGCGATTTTATTTGATTTACGTGGAGAAGAGCTACAGCCTCTAAATTGTAAGCAGCAACAGAGCTGGTGGAAGGGAACTGCCAGAAGTTTATAAAGTCTTATAAAAAAAGCCCGTATTTACGGGCTTTTTATTATTTTTAAATCTTTAATTAGGCAACTTGCACCGGAATACAGTTCGCTGTGTGATTGACTGTGTTATCTGGGTTTGCATATACCAAGCGTGGTTTATGGGCATTTGCTTCAGCTTCTGTGAAATCACCAAAAGTAGCAATAATAACTAAATCGCCCACATCTGCTTGGTGAGCAGCGCCGCCATTTACTGAAATAATGCCAGAGTTATCTTCACCACGAATTGCGTAAGTTGTGAAGCGCTTGCCATTAGTTACGTTCCAAACGTGGATTTCTTCGTATTCACGAATACCAGCTAAGTCCATCAATACGCCATCAATTGCACAAGAACCTTCATAGTGAAGTTCAGCATGGGTTACAACTGCACGGTGAATTTTGCATTTTAATAAACGAGATAGCATGGCTAGCGTCTCCTGAGTAGATCTAAGATGAAGATCTTATGGTGAAATCTTTCGCCTTTGCCGCCGGCTAGGTGGCTGATGCGCATTTTGCTCCTAAAAAAGCAAGATAGCAAGCTTGATTGTTCAACAATTTAAGCTGGTTTATACGCATTAATTTGATTCATGGCCTGTGGTACTTGCCCTTGAACAAGTAACTTTACTTTAGAGAGAGCATGATCAATTGCTCCATCCATCAGGCTTTGTTCACTACTTGGTGCTTTCCCGAGCACATGTCCAGAAACTCTTTCTTTTGAGCCAGGATGTCCAATACCAATACGTAAACGATGAAAATTTGGGCCAATATGCGGGACAATATCACGTAAACCGTTATGACCGCCGTGTCCACCGCCTGTTTTGAGGCGAATTACACCAGGGTTCATATCAAGTTCATCATGAGCAATCAGAATTGCTTCAGGAGCAATTTGATAGAACTTTGAGAAAGGAACAACACTTTGTCCGGAACGATTCATATAAGTCATAGGTAGAAGTAAGCGAACATCGTGCCCTTCTATATTACCACGACCACTGATTCCGTGAAATTTTGGATCATTTTTTAATGTAATGCCATATTTATCTGCAAGTTGTTCGACGAACCAGAAACCTGCATTATGGCGGGTTTGGGCATATTCTGAACCAGGATTGCCCAAACCAACAATTAGCGAAATATTTGACACTAATCTACGCCTTTAAACACTTATGCGCGTTTGAAGTCAGCGTGCATAGGAGTGTTTTTAGCTGGGTGACGTTGTAACGCTTGGATTTTAACGTTTTCAACTTTGTCACCTACTTTGATTTCAACAACTTCTTCAAAGAAAGCATTGCTTTCTAAAGCTTTTACAAGCTCACGAAGTTCTAAAGTAACTGCTACAGGCTCAGCGTTACCACCGTAGATGATAGCTGGAACTAAAGATTCGCGACGAAGGCGGCGGCTCGCACCTTTCCCTTGTTTGTCTTCAGCACGCGCTTGAGCGTTTAATACGAAGTTTGCCATGAGATAAATCCTCATTAAAGATTAAATAAACTAAACTTGCGACCAGTTTAGTGATAGAAAACCCCAGCCAAAGCTAGGGTTAAGAAAAAAGCTGCAATATTATAAACTATCGAACATCGCGCTGATAGACTCTTCGTTATTAATACGACGAATCGTTTCAGCAACCATGCTAGCAACAGAAACTTGGCGAATTTTACCTAAGTTTAATGCTTCTTCAGAAAGAGGAATTGTGTCAGTTACAACTAACTCATCAATAACAGAGTTACGTAAGTTCTCAATTGCTTTACCTGAAAGTACAGGGTGAGTTGCGTAAGCAACAACACGACGTGCACCGAATTGTTTAAGCGCGTCAGCTGCTTTACACAATGTACCAGCTGTATCAACCATGTCGTCTACGATAACGCAATCACGATCTTTTACGTCACCAATCAAGTGCATAACTTGCGACTCATTGGCTTTTTGACGACGTTTGTCGATGATTGCTAAATCGATATCACCCATCTGTTTAGCAACGGCACGAGCACGTACAACACCGCCAACGTCAGGAGAAACCACCATAAGGTTGTCATGTTGTTGCTGACGTAAGTCAGCAAGCAAAGCAGGAGTACCGTAGATGTTGTCGACTGGAATATCGAAGAAGCCCTGGATTTGGTCAGCATGTAAGTCAATCATTACGACACGGTCAATACCAACAGTGGTAAGCATGTCTGCAACAACTTTCGCTGTGATCGGCACACGTGCAGAACGTGGACGACGGTCTTGGCGAGCATAACCAAAATAAGGGATAACAGCAGTAATACGACCAGCACTTGCACGACGCAAAGCATCTGCCATAACCAAGATTTCCATAAGGTTGTCATTGGTTGGAGCACAAGTAGGTTGAACGATAAATACGTCTTTACCACGAACATTTTCAGTAATTTCTACTGAAATTTCACCATCAGAGAACTGACCGACTGATGCAGCACCTAGAGGGATATGTAAGTGACTTACGACTTTTTGAGCGAACTGTGGATGAGCATTTCCACTAAAAACGACAAGATTGGGCATGAAGCACCCTTGGCGGTTGGTATGTAATGAAGTAG
>NZ_JAWVAV010000011.1:0-106070 GCF_033599315.1 Acinetobacter sp. OYA S30 | reverse complement strand
TTAGTAGATGGCTCTCCAACCTGGGCTCGAACCAGGGACCTGCGGATTAACAGTCCGTCGCTCTACCGACTGAGCTATTGGAGAATCTGATGCGCATTTTATGGATGAAATCTAAAAGCGTCAATAAGAATATTAAAGAAAATGAATCGTTTGCTTGATTAATATGCTTTTGTTGTACTAAAAATAAAAAAACCACCCAAAACAGGGTGGTTTTTTATAAAGAAATAAAATTATTTCTCTACACCAGCTGGTTGGCCTGCAAGTTTTGCATTTGCATAGTCCCAGTTCACAAGGTTTTCTAAGAAAGTTGCGATGTATTTAGGACGTAAGTTACGGAAATCGATGTAGTAAGCATGTTCCCATACGTCAATTGTTAATACAGCAATTTGACCATGTGCAAGTGGAGTGTCTGCATTAGAAGTTTTAGTAATAGAAAGTTTACCGTTTACTTCATCAGCAACTAACCAAGCCCAACCTGAACCGAATTGAGTTGTTGCAGCAGCAGTAAATTCTTCTGCAAATTTTTCGTAGCTACCAAAAGCTTCGTCAATTTTAGCAGCGATTGCGCCAGTAGGCTTACCACCACCGTTTGGCTTCATGCTGTTCCAGTAGAAAGTGTGGTTCCAAACTTGAGCAGCATTGTTGAAAATACCAGCTTTAGATGCATCACCAGCAGTTGCTTTAATGATTTCTTCTAAAGTTTTACCTTCAAGGTCAGTACCTTTGATTAAGTTGTTTAAGTTAACAACATAGGTATTGTGGTGTTTATCGTGATGGTATTCTAAAGTTTCTTTACTGATATGTGGCGCTAAATCATCATAGCCATATGGAAGTGCAGGTAAAGTAATGGTTGTCATGTTCCTATTCCTTGCATTTGCTGGGTTATACAATTAAGTGGCTCTATTGTAAATGATTCTGGATGCAATAGGGCAGCCTTTTAAAGAACTATACACAATAAAGATCTAATTAATACGCATAACACAGATTGAAAAAAAGACTTAATTAAATCGGATTATTCAATTCAAAATATTCACTTTCAATAGCAAACTGTTTTGAAATTGCTTGTGCTAAACGTTGAACCCCATAACGTTCGGTTGCATGGTGACCACAGGCAAAATAATGAACGCCTAATTCTTTTGCTTCATAAAAAGTTCGTTCACTGACTTCGCCTGAAATATAAGCATCGCAATTTTGTAAAGCAGCTTTAGCAATAAAATCTTGAGCACTGCCTGTACAAAAGCCTACTTTTTGAATACTTTGTTTTTCAGCCGGTAAATGGATCACTTTAAAATCAAAACTGTTTTGTAGTTTTGCTTTAAATTCCTCTACAGAAAGCGCTTGCTCTAAATAACCGATATTACCAATTGGATGTTTCTCGGTTAGATCAAGTGGTTCTAAATTTTGTAAGTTTAGTTTTTCTGCAATAGCGATATTATTGCCTAAAATCGGATGTGCATCTAAAGGCAGATGGTAAGCGACTAATGAGATATTATTTTGAATAAGTTTTTTTATACGGTTACCTCGCATACCAGTAATTGGATATGGTTCGCCTTTCCAAAAATAACCGTGGTGTACGAGTAAGAGATCGGCATTCTGAGCAATGGCTGCATCAATTGCATCTTCAGAAGCAGTAACCGCACAAAGAATACGTTTTACTTCAGTTGAACCTTCAATTTGCAGGCCATTTGGTGCGTAATCTTTAAATTCTGCTGCTTTTAAGGTTTGGTCGCACCACTGAATAATTTCATGCAAATTTGCCATGATATTTCCTGAATTGAGTAGTAAAAGTTGCTAAAGCTATAGAAACATATTTTGTTGTGTAACTAAAGCTAGACAAATCTTTTTTGACTTTTTTATGTATATCGACATATTTAATTTAAAATGCTTAACTGAAAACTCTTTTTGTTCAATATATTAATTTAATTAAAAACTTCTTTGCGTAGAGGATATGAACGTGCGCCGCACCTTTACATGGTTACCTTGGGTGTTACTTATTATTGTAATTGCCAGTTTTATTGCATGGCAAAAATACCATCAGCCGAAACCAACTGTTGCAGTTGATGGGGTGCAAATGCCAGCTGAGAAAGTTGAGCCACTGGTTGATACTTCTCGAACGGGCGGGGTGGTGTCTTATAGTGCTGCGGTAAAAGTTGCAGCACCAGCAGTAGTTAATATTTTTACGACCCAGAAAGTTAAACAAAATCATCCTTTATTAAGTGATCCGGTATTCCGTGAATTTTTTGGAAATCAGGTTCCTGAGCAACAACAGCAAAATGAAAATAGTTTAGGTTCAGGGGTTATTGTTCGCGCCGATGGTTACATTCTCACCAATAATCATGTGATTGCTCAAGCTGACCAGATTGTGGTGGCATTACATGATGGACGCCGAGCAGAAGCTACAATTGTTGGCACCGACCCTGATACAGATTTGGCGGTTATTAAAATCGATTTAGATAAATTACCAGTATTGCCTTTTAAGCTCAGTGGTAATGAAGTTGGTGATGTTGTTTTAGCGATTGGTAACCCATTTGGCGTAGGGCAAACTGTAACTCAAGGGATTATTTCAGCAACCGGTCGCTCTGATTTAGGTATTAATACCTATGAAGACTTTATTCAAACTGATGCTGCAATTAACCCAGGTAACTCAGGTGGCGCATTAATCGATGTGGCTGGTAACTTGATTGGTGTAAATACGGCGATTTTCTCACAATCGGGTGGCTCTTTAGGTATTGGCTTCGCGATTCCGGCAAAGGTTTGTCAGCAAGTATTAAACTCGATTTTAAAAGATGGTCGTGTTGTTCGTGGTTGGTTGGGTATTAGTTTACTTCCACCTACACAAGACGATGTATTGGCACCTAAACAGCAAGTGGGTGTAGTGGTTGCTGATGTCTTAAAAAATGGTCCGGCAGATGCTGCGGGGATTAAAGTTGGTGATAAAATTGTTCAGGTGAATAATGAGCCGATCACTTCAGCTTCTCATTTAATTAATTATGTCGCTTTGCAAGCACCAAATAGCGAAATTAATGTTCTGGTTGAAAGAGAAGGCAAACAACAAAACTATGTTGTGACGGTAGGTGAGCGAAAAGCACAGAATACACAATCTCAGTATATTCCGCTTCCAAGACGTTAAAACCTAAATAAAAAAAGCCTCATTTTGAGGCTTTTTTTATTGTTGTTCATTAGGAGTGACTAAGACTTTGATGCTGATTTTTAAATTCAGCTAAAGCTTCAATTCGATATTGAATAAGCATTTCACCAATTTCAGCACCCTTAATGTTCTCTGGTAAATCTTGAACTTTAATGGAGCGAACAATTTGCATGGCTTCACGCATGTATTGAGCTTGAGGATATGGACGATCTTCTAGTCCTAATCTGCCTTTTGCATCACACTCGCAGGCTTGTACAAAAGCTTCCACTCTTTCTGGACGACGTAAAACATCTAAACGTTGCAATAGACGCCATAAAGTACCAGGTTTCAAGGACATAATCTGATGACATTTTAAATGTTCTTTGCACACTGATAATGCCAATTGTTTGGTCTGTGTCGGAACTCTTAAACGTTCACATAATTGGGTAACTGGCTTGATTCCACGTTCTTCATGCATGATATGACGAGGAAGTTCCTCGGCTGGAGTGAGGGCCTTACCGAGATCATGCACTAAAACAGCGAAGCGTACATCAAGTGAATAGTTCGACTTACAAGCTTGCTGTAATGACATTAAAGTATGAATGCCGCAATCTACTTCAGGATGATATTCAGGACGTTGAGGCACACCGAATAAAGCATCAATCTCAGGGAAAAGATGTTTTAAAGCCCCACAATCACGCAAAGTTTGGAAATAAATATCGGCATGATTTTCCATTAAAGCGCGTGAAGTTTCTTTCCAGACGCGCTCTGGTGTTAGTGCATCAAGTTCACCTGAATCTGCCATGGTTTGCATAAGTTGCAATGTCTCTGGCGCAATTTGAAAACCATATGGGAAATATCGGGCGGCAAAACGCGCGACTCGCAATACCCGTAGAGGGTCTTCTGCAAAAGCTTCTGAAACGTGGCGCAGAATTTTATTTTCTAAGTCGTTTTTACCACCATATGGATCATATATTTTACCGTCTTGATCCATTGCAATCGCATTAATGGTTAAGTCTCGACGAATTAAGTCATCTTCTAAACTAACTGTTGTATCAGTAAAGAATTGAAACCCGTGATATCCCTGTCCAGACTTTCGTTCGGTTCGTGCAAGTGCGTATTCTTCTTTGGTTTCGGGATGAAGAAACACAGGGAAATCTTTGCCTACAGGTTGAAAACCTTGGGCGAGCATGTGTTCCGGCGTTGCACCGACCACAACATAGTCTTTTTCTTGATAGGGATGCCCAAGTAAATAATCTCGAACAGCACCGCCTACTAAATACACTTGCATGAAAAAACCTCTATTCTTCAAGCAATCATGCTACAGAATAGAGGTTTTCTCAAGTCATTAGAAAGGCTTTTCGTAAAAAGCGGTTTCTAAATTACTTTTCTTGCTGTTGAATTTCAGCAACAGTTAAAGCAGTCATATTGATAAGACGGCGAGTCGTTGCTGTCGGAGTCAAAATATGAACTGGTTTAGCAGCACCTAGCAAAATTGGACCAATTGTTACGTTGTTACCAGAAGTTGCTTTTAACAAGTTGAACGAAATATTTGCTGCATCTAGGTTCGGCATAATCAACAAGTTCGCTGAACCTTTGAAACGAGAACCAGGGAATGCAAAATGACGAATATTTTCGTCTAATGCTGCATCACCATGCATTTCACCTTCAACTTCAAGCTCTGGAGCTTGCTCAGATAAAATACGATAAACTTCACGCATTTTTTGAGCGCTTGAGTCTGTCTGGTCACTACCGAAGCTTGAATGAGAAAGTAGCGCTACGCGTGGTGTAATACCAAAGCGACGTACTTCTTCAGCCGCCAAAATAGTCATTTCAGCAAGTTGTTCAGCAGTAGGATTAGTGTTTACATAAGTATCAGCAATAAACAAGTTGCGATCTTCAAGCATTAATGCATTAAGCGTGAAGAAGTTGTTCATGCCTTCTTTAAGACCAATTACATTGCGTACGAAGTCAAGGTGAATGTTATAGCTACTGTAAGTACCACATAACATACCATCTGCTTTGCCAAACTTAACTAGAAGCGCAGCAATGAGTGTTGAACGACGGCGAGCTTCACGTTGAGCATATTCAACAGTGATGCCTTTGCGTTGCATGGTTTGATAGTAGTCTTTCCAGAACTCTTCGTATAACGGATTTTGTTCTTGATCTACAATCTCGATATTTACGCCGTGTTGTAAACGTAAGCCTAATTTTTTGATGTTTGCTTCAATGACTGCTGTACGACCAACTAAGATTGGTTTAGCTAAATCTTCATCAACTGCAATTTGAACAGCACGTAATACGCGCTCATCTTCACCTTCAGCGTATGCAATACGTTTAGGATCTGTTTTTGCTTGAGCAAAAATCGGTTTCATCAAGAATGCTGAGTTATAAACAAACTCAGAAAGTTTTTGACGATATGCAGAGAAATCTTCGATAGGACGAGTTGCAACACCTGAATCCATTGCTGCTTTAGCAACAGCAGGCGCAATTTCTAAAATCAAACGTTGATCAAGTGGACGTGGAATTAAGTAGTCACGACCAAATGAAGCAGATTTTTCACCATAAGTAGCTGCGTCAGCTTCTACGTGAGCCATACGTGCAATTGCATGTACACATGCAATTTTCATATCTTCGTTAATTGTTGTAGCACCTACGTCAAGTGCACCACGGAAGATATAAGGGAAACATAAAGCATTGTTTACTTGGTTCGGGTAGTCCGAACGACCAGTTGCCATGATTACATCTGGACGTACTTCATGTGCATGTTCAGGCAGAATTTCTGGATCCGGGTTTGCTAATGCAAAAATAATCGGATTTTCAGCCATTTGTTTCACCATATCTTTGGTGAGAATACCAGCAGCTGAAAGACCTAAGAACATATCCGCGCCAGCCATTACTTCATGTAATTGAGTCGCTTTAATGTCTTGTACATAACGTTTTTTCGATTCATCCAAGCCTTCACGTGAAGTTGTAAGAAGACCACGAGAATCGGCAACAATGATGTTTTCTTTATTTACGCCTAAAGCACAAAGTAAATCTAAACAAGAAAGGGCAGCAGCACCTGCACCTGAAGCAACGATTTTGATTTCTTCAATTTTCTTATTAACGATTTGTAGAGCATTTAATAATGCTGAACCTACAATAATACTTGTTCCGTGTTGGTCATCATGGAACACAGGAATTTTCATGCGTTCACGAAGTTTCTTCTCGATATAGAAACATTCAGGTGCTTTGATATCTTCAAGGTTAATACCGCCGAAAGTTGGTTCTAATGAAGCAACAATATCAACGATTTTATCTGGATCGTTTTCAGCAATTTCAATATCAAATACATCGACACCAGCGAACTTTTTGAACAGAACGCCTTTACCTTCCATTACCGGTTTAGAAGCTAATGGACCAATATTACCTAAACCAAGAACCGCAGTACCGTTACTGACAACAGCAACCAAGTTACCACGCGCTGTATATTTTGCAGCAGCTGAAGGATCACGTTCAATCTCTAAACATGGAGCAGCAACCCCTGGTGAATAAGCTAGAGCCAAATCTCGTTGGTTGACAAGTTGCTTACTTGGCGTGACGCTGATTTTCCCTGGATTTGGATATTCGTGGTAATTTAAAGCGGCCTGTTTTAAAGATTGATCGTCCATCTGAGTCTCTATTGATACAAAAAAGCAAACTAGTCAAGTTGCTCACAAAGGTTGGTAATTTATCTGCTTACTATGTACAAAATTATATCAAGTAACATAATAGGTAGACGAATGGCCAATAGCCTCATGGTGAGCTAAATGCTAAAGAATATAACACTACTTCTCTATTTCTCACAGTCAAAAACGCTCATTTTTGGAAAAACCAGCGCATGTAAAATAGACTGTTAAAACAATTATCAAATATGCGTATTTGTTTGTAGATATTGAAGAATCTGATTTGGATGAAGTGGACGGCTAAAGAAAAAGCCTTGTAAAAAATCACATTGCTGCTTTTGTAGATAAATAACTTGTTCTTCGGTTTCCACACCTTCTGCAACTAGCTTTAATCCCATGCTTTTACCCATCGCAATCATCGCATTCACAATTGCTTCTTGTTTTTGATCACCGATTTTCGAAACAAAGGCCCGGTCAATTTTTAAAACATCGATTGGGTATTCTGTTAAATAAGCTAGCGATGAATATCCAGTGCCAAAATCATCTAGTGCAATTGAAATATTACGTTCTTTAATGGAGTGCAATAGTTTTTTTACATTGTCAGTATTATCTAATAAAGCAGATTCCGTGATTTCTAGTTCTAAATTTGAACCATCAAGATGATATGTGTCTAAAACTTCGTCTAAATCACTGAGTAAAAGACCTCGATGAATTTGTTGAGCAACAATATTTACAGAAACTCGGACATCGGCGTAGCCTGCTTTTTTCCATTCTTGTAGCTGTTTGCCAACTTTATCTAAAACGACTTTACCAATATCGGAAATAAGGCTACTACGTTCAGCAAAAGGAATGAACATATTCGGCATAACTAACCCTTTTTCAGGATGCTGCCAGCGAATGAGTGCTTCAAAACCTTTAATCGATTTGTCATTTAAATTAATTTTTGGTTGGTAATACACCACAAATTCATCATTTTGAATGGCTTTACGCAACTCTTGTTCTAAGTCTGCTGTCTTATATGGGTTTGTAGTTTTATTACAATAATAGCTAATAGTGTTGCCACCTAAACGTTTTGCTTCCGACAAGGCTTGTTCGGCATGATTGTTGAGGTGATCAATTTGTCGGCCATGCTCAGGGAAACAAGCAACCCCAATAGAAGCTGTAATGAAATATTCTTGTTCATCAATATAAAAAGGCGCATTTAAAGCTTGTAATATATTTTGGCAATATTGCTCAATGTTGGGATGAATAGGTGATATTTCATAAATAATTGCAAAATCATCGCCGTTTAAGTAAGCCACTAAAATTGCATTGATATTGGTCAGTCGTAGTCGCTGTGCAAATTGTTTAAGTAACTCATCCCCACTATCATTATTTAGAAACTCATTAAATGCTCTAAATCTATCGATATTAATACGTATTAAAGCCAAATTTTTAAAACTATAAGATGGATTAACAAGATATTGATCTAATTGATTATAATAGTAAAAGCGGTTAGGAAGGTGAGTCAAACTATCATAGTTTTTTAAATAAGATAAATGCTGCTCTTGTCGCTTTTGGTCGGTTAAATCACGTGCAAAACCAATATAATTAATAATCTGGTTGTACTCATCTTTAACTGCATTAATATGAAGCCATAAATAGACACTTTTACCCGATGTAAACTTTTCATCAAATTGGCCCATATATTCGCCAGTTTTTAGAAGTTGCTGAGTAATGGAGTCGTGAAATTGTTGTTGCTGTAGCTTCTGATTTATTGTGATATTAAATAGCTGCTGACTTAATAATTCAGATTTTGAAAAGCCAGTTAATTTCTCATAATAGGGGTTAACTTCAATATAGTTGAGTTTTTCATCTAGAATAAAAATTCCTTCAGCTGCCTGCTCAAGCACAATCGCAGAAAGTCTCAAATGTTCTTGATCTTTTTTTTCCTGATGAATATCTCTGGTCATTCCAACCATACGTAAAGCTTTATTGGTTTTAGGATCACGGCTAATGACACGTCCTACGTCATGAATCCAACGCCACGAACCATTACGACGTAGAATACGGAAGGTAATATTGAAGTGATCAGATTTTCCTTCCAAGTGTTCTTTTAAACGTTCATCAAATAACTTTCGGTCATTGGGATGAATGCGCTCTAAAATTGACTTGAGGTGTAAAGGAGTATTTTGAGTTTGTTTTTGTTGATCAAAAAACGTTATTTCTAATTTTTGTTTCTCAATATCCCAATCCCACGGTCGGATACCTGCTGTTTCATGTGCAAATGCTAAATTATGATGATGGCTTTCAAGCCTCTCATTCATTTTAGTGAGGTCATATGTCCTTTCCCGAACCTTTTGTTCGAGCAAATGATTATTAAATTGAAGCTGTGCTTCAATATCTTTAGATTTATTTACTTCTTGTTGGAGCTGTACACATAACTCTTCAGCCCATTGAGTATGCTGTTCTGCTACTTGAACAAGTTGTTTATTTTTAAATAATAGTTGAGAAATTTTTTGATAGTTACGCTGAGTTGCATAAGCACAAAGTAAAGTTGCGACGAAAGCTAAATTATATGCAAAGTAAAAGGGGAGTTGGGTGATTTGAGAATGAGTAAACTGTCCAATAATGAGTGGAACTGTACTTGGAATAAAGAGTAAATAAAAATATCGAGGTTGTTGAGTTAAAAATGTAAGACCAATTATGTGGGCTGAGGTAATAAATAATGCTATGAGGATATGAACATCAGAAACAGATATTAAAGTGTCAGGAAGGGAAAAATGCAGAACAATGATATTTATTCCCATTAAAATTCCAGACGCCAAACAAATGCCTTGTAGCACTAAATCTGTTTTCTTAATGAAATGAATATCACGATAATGTGTTAATACCTTTGGGACAAATAATAGACAAGTAAGCGTCAAAATAGTAAAGCCAATTGACCAAATAAAGTTTGTAATGTAAGAAGTAAAGTAACAAAAGAAAATAATAGCTGAAATTAGGCACAGTAAAATTAGGCTAACAAGATACCAGCGGATATATTGAATTGAGAGGCGAAGCTGCTCAATTTTTGTTTGATGCTGTAAATATTCTTCCTGAAGGCCAGACATAAGATTTTTCTATCCTATTTTTTTACATTTATACAGAAAGAATCTGATTTATCAGTGGAAAAAAATTTAAATTAATATTCATACCGTAAAAGTAAGTTAACTTTAATTGTTGATTTAATCAATGTTCAATAAGTTTATATGGATAAAAACCGATAATTTAAAATAGATAATGCTACAACAGGTGCAGTTTCAGTACGTAATACACGGTCCCCAATACACCAGTTCATAAATCCAGCTTGATTGGCTTGCGTAATTTCATTGTCACTTAAACCACCCTCAGGACCAATTAAGAGGGCTAGTTCAGGTTGTATCCCTGCCAATACATCTTTTTGCTCTTTTTCAGGAGCTAAAACAAATTTAGATGCAGGAAGGTCAGATGAGTTTAACCATTCATGAAGAGAAATAGGGGCTAAAACTTCTGGAACTAAATTGAGTCCACATTGCTCACATGCTGCAATTGCAACAGCTTGCCAATGATCTAATTTTTTTTGATCGCGGTCGTATTTCAAACGCATTTCGCAACGTTCACTGGTCAAGAGCTGAATCTTACTGACGCCAAGTTCAGTTGCTTTCTGAATCGCATAATCCATTCGGTCACCTTTACTCATGACCTGACCAAGAAAGGCTTTAAATGGAGCATTACGGTTTACAGGATTAAAATTCTCAATAGTGACAAACGCATTTTTTTTATTAATTTCGGTCAATGTCGCGAGATACTCACCACCTTGCCCATTAAATAGTGTGGCTTGTTCTTGTAATTGTGCGCGTAAAACACGTACCCAATGATGGAAGACTGATTCAGTTAGTTGAATTGTTGAGCCAACTGTAAGTTCAGTTTCGATAAAAAAACGATTCATTGGGTACGCCTTACAAAATTAATTTAAACCAAGGTCAACAACAAGCTGACGAGTTGGTTCGACTTGGTTCATTGAGTAGAAGTGTAAGCTTGGTGCACCACCTGCAATGAGGCGTTCGCATAGTTTAACAACAACTTCATGACCAAAAGCTTTAATACTTTCACTGTCATCGCCATAGGCTTGTAATTGCTTACGAATCCAGCGAGGAATTTCAGCACCAGTACCATCTGCAAAGCGAATTAAATTACTTGCATTGGTAATAGGCATGATACCAGGAGCGACTGGAATGTTAATTCCAGCTTTTTCCAAACGCTCTATAAAATAAAAGTATGAGTCTGGATTAAAGAAGAATTGAGTAATTCCCGCATTGGCACCAGCTTGTACTTTTTCAATAAAACGTTGGATATCTGAGTCAAGGCTTTCGGCTTGAGGATGCATTTCTGGATAAGCCGCAACTTCAATATGAAAGTGGTCGCCTGAGTGCTCACGAATAAAACGTACTAAATCTTGAGCATAAGGAAGTTCGCCAAGACCAACCTGTCCAGATGGTAAGTCGCCACGTAAAGCGACAATACGGTCAATGCCTTGAGCTTTGTATAAATCGAGTAGTTCAGCAATACGCGTCTTATCATCACCAATACAAGAAAGGTGAGGGGCAACAGGAGTGCCTTTACCATTGAAATCTTCAATAGCAGCAAGTGTGCGTTCACGAGTAGAACCACCAGCACCATAAGTAATTGAGAAAAACTCTGGATTTAATTGCTGTAATTCTTGGTGAACAATACGAAGTTTTTCAGCACCGGCATCAGTTTTTGGCGGAAAAAACTCAAAAGAAATAGGTGTACGTTTAGTCATGTCAAATCCTTGTAAACAGCGAAACATTTTTAGAAAAAAGGGCAGTCGGTTCACCGTCTGCCCTTATGTTCTTAGTATTTGTAAGCGTCAGATTTGAATGGCCCCTCAACAGCAACGCCTAAATAATCAGCTTGCTCTTGAGTTAACTGAGTGAGTACACCACCGAAACCTGCAACCATTGCAGCAGCAACTTCTTCGTCAAGTTTCTTAGGAAGAACTTCTACGCGAATTTTTGCAGCTTTTTCACTTGCAGGTAGGTCGGCAAATTTCTCTTGGAATAAGTGAATTTGACCTAAAACTTGGTTAGCAAAAGAACCGTCCATTACACGTGATGGGTGACCAGTTGCATTACCTAAGTTTACAAGGCGGCCTTCAGAAAGAAGGATAAGATAGTTGTTTTCGTCTTCTGAACGATAAACTTGGTGAACTTGTGGCTTAACTTCAACCCACTTGTAACCACGTAAATAAGCTGTGTCGATTTCTGTATCGAAGTGACCGATGTTACATACAACTGCACCAGCTTTTAAGCTGTCTAACATCGCTGCATCACACACATGGTAGTTACCAGTTGTTGTTACAACAAGGTCAGTGTTGCCAAGAAGATCGTGGTTAATATCTTCTTTTTTACCTGTTTGTACGCCGTTTTTGTATGGAGATACAACTTCATAACCATCCATACATGCTTGCATTGCACAAATTGGGTCAACTTCAGTTACACGAACGATCATGCCTTCTTGACGTAAAGATTGAGCAGAACCTTTACCTACGTCACCGTAACCGATCACAAGCGCACGACGGCCAGATAAAAGCATATCTGTTGCACGTTTGATTGCGTCATTTAATGAGTGACGGCAACCATATTTGTTGTCGTTTTTAGACTTAGTAACAGAGTCATTTACGTTGATTGCCGGTACTTTTAAAGTGCCGTCTTTCCACATTTCGATAAGACGTTGAACACCTGTTGTGGTTTCTTCGGTAATACCGTGAATGCGCTCTAAAAGTGCAGGATATTTTTCATGAACAAGAGCAGTTAAGTCACCGCCATCATCCAAGATCATGTTGGCATCCCAAGGTTGGCCATTTACATTGATTTGTTGTTCAAGACACCATACATATTCTTCTTCAGTTTCACCTTTCCAAGCAAAAACTGGAATACCGCGAGCAGCAATTGCAGCAGCAGCGTGGTCTTGAGTCGAGAAGATATTACAAGATGTCCAACGAACTTCAGCACCTAATTCAACAAGCGTTTCAATAAGAACCGCTGTTTGAATGGTCATGTGGATACAACCAAGAATTTTTGCACCAGCAAGTGGTTTAGACGCTGCATAGCGTTTACGTAAGCCGATCAAAGCTGGCATTTCTGCTTCAGCAAGTTTGATTTCTTTACGACCGTAGTCAGCAAGTGAGATGTCAGCAACTTTGTAATCTGTAAATGAAGCATTAACCGCGTTCATCAGGATCTCCTAGGAAAAAATAGTATTGATCATTCTGTTCGCGGATGCCGTTGTTGGTTAAAACGACTGTTTAACCGATCGTCGAGCCTGGCAAAATGATCTTTAGTGCCGATCATTTGTCGCAGCATCCCTCGACTAGCGAAACATTGTACTTGGAAAAGCTTTTAGTGCCAATCCAGTTTTGTTTATTATCTGCGTAATTACGACTTTAGATTTAAATTATGGCCTTAAATATTCCCGAATCTTTGGCAAACCTCGAAGCGAATTGTGGCCTTTTTGCGGTTTGGATGGTACTTCAACATCATGGAGTGCAAATTGATGTTGCTGAGCTGATTAAAGTTTGCCGCTATGACGATGAAGGAACTTATACGATTGCTTTAGCCGTTGCTTTAAAAAAGTTGGGCTTTGAGGTGTCATTTCACTCAGATCATGATCCTAACATTAGCTCAAGCGAACGCATGAGCTATAAAGAAGCAAAGATATTAAAAATACCAACTGGGCCAGCGCTGAGCTATCAAGATATTCAAACAGAGACGCAAAATGGAAAAATGGTGATTGTGTACTACGACACTTTAGAAGGGGTAGGGAATCAGTCGCTCATTTATTCTATAGATCAAAATGAAATCTGCTTTTTTGATAGTTTTGAGCCGATGTCGGCAGCAGTTTTTGAGAATCAACGTAAAGCAGAAGGTATTTGCCGTCAGGCTGTCGTGATTGGTGATCGTAATTTAAATATTCATTCGACTAAATTGAATTAAATTTAAATGAGCCAGTAAAGTGCTGGCTCATACTGAAGTTATTGTTGTTGATATTCTTGAATGACTTCTAACGCAGCCCGGAAAGCTTCCTGAGTAGCAGGGGCACCGCAATATGGCAGGCTATGCAATAAAGTTTCCTGAATTTCTTCAACTGTACAACCATTGTTGAGTGCACCACGAACATGGCCCTTGAGTTCTGTTGGTGATTTGAGTGCAGTTAACATTGCCAAAGTAATTAATGAGCGATATTTACGTGGCAGCACACCTTCACGTTGCCAAGTCGATCCCCATGCATGTTCATTAATCCAGTCTTGTAAAGGCTGGGTAAAGGGCACGGTATTTTCTTGGGCACGTTTTACAAAAGCTTCTCCCATCACTTCTGTGCGAACTTTTAATCCATTTTCGTAATCTTGCTTAGACATTAATTTCTCCTAAAAATAAAAGCGTCGAGTGACGCTTTTATGGCTGTTTATTAATTAATGCGATTCAAAAATGATTGCAATAGTGAATTAGTGGAGGCATCAGTCACACTATTTGATGAGGATTTGATAAAGGTAGGTCTTTATTTAGCTTTTCATCAAAAACATCGGTAAGCATGCTATCGAATCGAATTGCGTTGTACTGCAATAATTGTTGAGCTTCGCTTTCAGAAATAAAGCCTTCTTTTATCGCTTGAGCAATATTCTCTTCAAAAGTAAGACCCGTAAATTTGCCTTTGGATTCAGCTTTCTTAAACTTATCCCAAAGCGGCTCAATGGTTCTTAACATTTGGAATGTGTGCTCTAGACGGCCAGTGACATCATTAGGTTCAGTTGAATAGTACACATGGCGTTTGAGTTGCTCTCTAAACGGATGTTCTTCCATCATGAGTTCAGCAACTTGTTGTTTTAACTCATCGTCAGGTTTTGAAATCACACGACCTAGCGGGAAACATATCCATTTGACAAATGCTGCTGGAAGCTTGGCTGGGAAGTTGTCAAATAGCCCCCAAAATGCTTCCTGAATATTCAAGAATGCTTTTTGCAGTGCTAGTTTTGCATGCAATTGTTCAGCTTCAGTTTTTTGTCCAGCCTCATAAAATTTTAAAATCGCTGTGGCAATAAACAAGTGCGCGTGAATATCTGCCAAGCGGCCTGATAGCATTTCTTTACGCTTTAGGTCTCCTGCGAGTAAGCCAAGTGCCATATCGGAAACAAGTGAAAAATTGGCGCTAAAACGATTGATGGTTTTATAGTAACTTGCAGTGAATTGATCTGCTGATTGAGGTGCATCACTCGAACCACCCGTCCAACCATAAGCAAATGATCTAGCACCGCGGTTAAAGGTATAGGCTAAATGTTTAAACAACAAATCATCGAATTTTTGTACGGCATTGGCTTTGTCGTCAGACTGAAGTAATTGCAATTCTTCAAAAAGATAAGGATGACAACGCATTGAGCCTTGACCAAAAATCATCAACGAGCGGGTTAAAATGTTTGCACCTTCTACCGTAATGGCAATTGGAATCGCTTGATAGGTGAGAGCAAGGAAATTGCGTGGTCCAAGTTGAATTGCACGTCCTCCAGCAATATCCATTCCGTGATTAACCACTTTACGCATCGTTTCAGTTGCATAGTATTTTGCCATGGCAGTCATTACAGCAGGGGTTCCACCTTGGTTTAGACCACACGTCACTAAATAACGGAATGCTTCAAGCATATAGGCATCGCTGGCAATTTCACTGCTTGCTTCTTGTACACCTTCAAATTTGCCGACAGAAATATTGAACTGTTGACGAATTCTTGCAAATGCACCGACAGTGAGATAGCTCATTTCACCTGCGGCTGTGGCTAATGCTGGCAATGAAATGCCGCGGCCAACACCTAGGCATTCCATCAGCATGCGCCAGCCTTTACCGGCATTTTCTTGTCCGCCAATAATCCAGTCAATTGGAATGAAGACATCTTTACCCTCTACTGTCCCATTCATAAATGGAGAGCCTGGATAATGTCGTGCACCTATTTTTACGCCTGCATGATTGGCTGGAATTAAAGCACAGGTAATTCCGTACTCAGTTTTAGTTTTATCTCCAAGTAAACCTTCGGGGTCATAAAGTTTGAATGCTAGACCGACCACTGTGGCAATTGGAGCGAGCGTAATCCAACGTTTAGAGAAATTCATGCGGAGTCCAAGAACTTGAGCACCTTCATATTCGCCATAGCAGACTACACCCGAATCTGGAATTGCACCTGCATCTGAACCTGCTTCCGGACTGGTTAAACCAAAGCATGGAATTTCTTCACCTTTAGCAAGTCCCGGTAGATATTGCTGCTTTTGCGCATCTGTACCGTAATGCATGAGTAATTCACCGGGTCCTAATGAGTTAGGAACCATACAACTCACCGCAGCAGTTAATGAACGCGAGGCAATTTTGCTCATAATGCGACTTTGAGCAAATGAGCTGAACTCTTTACCGCCAAAGGATTTTGGAATAATAAGGCCTAAGAAGCCTTTATCTTTAATGAACTGCCAAACTTCAGGAGGAAGATCTTTTAATTGATGGTGAATTTCCCATTCATCAAGCATGCTACATAGCACTTCAACTTCATTATCGATAAAACTTTGTTCTTCTGGTGAAAGTGTAGGATAGGGATATTTTTCAAATTGCGACCAATCTGGAGCCCCCATAAATAACTCTTTTTCCCACCAGCTTGTTCCTGCTTCTAAGGCTTCTTGTTCAGTGGTACTGATGCTCGGCATTGAGTTGGCCAGAGTTTTATATGCAGGTTGGGTAATTAAGTTAAACCGTAAAGGTTTAAACAAAATAATAATGCTAAGTGCAATAAGGGGGATCCCTAAAAGTAATGCCCACGGCGTTAAAATGAAAGCAGTAAGTATGGCTACAGCAATCGTAATAACACTACCAGCGACTCTATTTAGGTTAAAAAAGAAAATTGCCCATATTGCAACAAGCTGAATGACAATACTTAAAACAAAGAGTAGGAAAATCATACTTGCTCCTTGCTAGATAAGCCCTCAAGTTAGAAATAATAAAAAAGCGAGGAGAGATTTAAGGCTTAACTAGCGAATTTTTTAATGCTGTTTAAATTTGATTTTTTATGTCGCAATTGATGTATATGCTAGAGCAGGGATATATCGTGCTTTTAGGTATAAAATATTTTTGAATGAAAGTGTAATGGCTTGTTTTATCGATTTGTCAAGAAATGTTATTGATTTTCTTGTATAAATAAAAAAGCCCTCATAATCTGAAGGCCTTTTTAATACTTATGAAGTGTTAAGCTTCGATTGCTTGTACCGCAATTTTTTTCGCAGGATCTACCTTGCGACGAACTTCAGGAACAGGTTCACCATAGTATTGGCGATCAGCAAAATAGCTTGAACGAACCATTGGTGCAGACCAAATATTTCTAAAGCCAAGTTTACGGCCATGCTCTGCATAACGTTCAAATTCTTCTGGTGTTACAAAACGGTCAATTGGTGCATGCTGTTTAGAAGGCTGCAAGTATTGACCAATAGTGACATAGTCGACATCGTGAGCACGTAAGTCATCAAGCAATGCAATGACTTCTTCTTCAGTTTCACCAATACCGACCATCAAACCACATTTTGTTGGGATGTCTGGGCAGTATTCTTTAAACATTTTTAATAGGTTTAAAGAGTGCTGATAATCTGAACCTGGACGCATCGCTTTATATAGACGAGGCACAGTCTCAATGTTGTGGTTAAATACGTCTGGTGGACATTCAGTCATAATGCGTAAAGCAATATCCATACGTCCACGGAAGTCTGGTACTAAAATTTCAAGTAATGTATTTGGGCTAAGTGCGCGAGCTTCTTTAATACAGTCCACAAAATGTTGTGCACCGCCGTCAAGCAAGTCATCACGGTCAACCGAAGTGATTACTGCATATTTGAGCTTAAGATTGGCAATTGTCTCTGCCATATGGCGTGGTTCATCAGGGTCCAATGCATTTGGACGACCATGCGCTACGTCACAGAAAGGGCAACGACGTGTACAAATATCACCCATAATCATGAATGTTGCTGTACCACCGCCAAAGCATTCTGGAAGGTTCGGACAAGCTGCTTCTTCACAAACGGTATGGAGTTTTTGAGCACGTAAAGTCGTTTTAATACGCTGAACTTCTTCTGGTGCCGTCATCTTGACACGAATCCAGTCAGGTTTACGCGGCACTTCAACCGTAGGTACAACTTTTACAGGAATTCTTGCGACTTTTTCTGCGCCACGAAGTTTTACACCCTGTTCAGGTTTACGGTGTTCTGACATATTTAACTTTTCCACTCGTTTATAGAGACATTGACATTGTATTATAGCGGACTTCTACAAGTAATAGCGGAAAATAACTATTCATATAATAAATGTGGCTATTCAGAAATATAGGGTTGAGAAATACATAAATTCACCGCATATTAGCCATAATTTATTATAAAATATGGTCATTCAACAGAGGAAGGAGCTTTCAATGCCACGTAAAAAAGAGGTCGTTAGTGGGAATTTCGTTAAGTACGATGCGGTAGTTCTCGGTTCTGGACCTGCAGGTGAAGGCGCGGCAATGAAGCTTGCAAAAGCTGGTAAGCGTGTTGCAATTGTAGATGTACGTGATCAACTCGGTGGTAACTGTGCACACGTAGGAACCATTCCAAGTAAAGCATTACGTCAAACAGTTTCTAGCATTATTCGCTATCAGCGTGATCCAATGTTTCAAAAAGTAGGTGAATGGAAACAGTTCACTATGAAACAGGTCTTGCGTAATGCGCACAAAGTGATTCAACAACAGGTTGATACGCATACGCGCTTTTATGACCGTAACAAAATTGGTGTCTTCCACGGTCGTGCATATATTCAAGACAAAAATACAGTTTTAGTTTTTAGCCACGAAGGCATTAAAGAAACAATTATCTGTAAGCAAATCGTGATCGCGACAGGTAGTCGTCCTTATCATCCGCAAGGTCTTGATTTTGACCACCCACGCGTATTTGATTCGGACAAAATTCTTGATCTTGATTACTCAATTCAAAAAATTATTATTTACGGCGCAGGTGTTATTGGCTGTGAATATGCCTCAATTTTTATTGGTTTAGACCATAAAGTTGACTTGATCAATACTCAACAAAAACTCTTAAGTTATCTAGATGATGAAATCGCCGATGCTTTGTCTTATCACTTACGTGAACAGGGTGTGTTGATTCGTCACAATGAACAAATGGATCATCTTGAAACATTTGATGACCACGTTGTTCTACATTTACAAAGTGGTAAAAAGATTAAAGCTGATGCGATTCTTTGGTGTAATGGTCGTTCAGGTAACACAGAAGGTTTAGGTCTTGAAAATGTTGGGTTGGTACCAAATAGCCGTGGTCAACTTTCTGTAAATGATCAATATCAAACTGAAGTTGAAAACATCTATGCGGCTGGTGACGTGATTGGTTGGCCTTCACTTGCTTCGGCTGCCTATGACCAAGGGCGTTGTGCTGGTGCAAACATGAGTGGTGAAGACGCTAAGCCAGTACGTGATATCCCTACAGGTATTTATACCATTCCGGAAATCTCGTCTATTGGTAAGAATGAACAGGAATTAACGGAAGAGAAAATTCCGTATGAAGTCGGTCAGGCTTCTTTCCGGCATTTAGCTCGTGCACAAATTACCGGTGATACAGTAGGTGAGTTGAAGATTCTTTTCCATCGTGACACTTTGGAAATTTTAGGTATTCACTGTTTTGGTAATAATGCTGCTGAAATTATCCACATTGGACAAGCAGTTATGCACAGCCCAAACAATACTTTGAAATATTTTGTTGAAACGACTTTTAACTATCCAACCATGGCTGAAGCATACCGTGTGGCTGCACTTAATGGTATGAATCGTTTATTTTGATTTTAAATAAGTTTTTCATAAAAAAGCCCGCAAACTTGCGGGCTTTTTTATTTTTATTAGACCATATGTTTTTTATATTTTTATGACAATGTACAGAGTGATTTCAGCGTCTCATCTTTCTAGTGTGCACAAAATGCTTGATTAAAATATTCAAACAAATCAGGTGTCTGTTTCCATAAAACAATAGAAAAAACCAGAAGAGCTAAGATGAGGAAAGTCATAATTGTTTTCAAAAGTACGGCATTATGCGTCATGAATAACAGCCTCCTCATTTACAAAGAAATGTACGATTACCCCTAATATACTCAATGCGATAGAACAGAGCCAAATCGCATTGTAATTACCTGTTAAATCATGGTTAACACCACCAAGCCAACCACCAAAGAAAGACCCGACTTGATGGGTGAAAAATACAATACCACTTAACATTGAAAGGTATTTAACACCAAACATATTTGCCACGATACCATTGGTGAGAGGAACCGTAGAAAGCCATAGAAGCCCCATGATAATACCGAAAGCATATACTGTATAAGTGCTTAGAGGTAACAATAAGAAAGCAATGATTGCGATGCCGCGGCTACCATAAAGTGTCATTAATAACTTAGGTTTCGAGAAACGATCTCCTAACCAGCCTGCGCCATAAGTCCCTACGATATTAAATAATCCGACTAAAGCAAGAAACACCGTACCTGTAGCGGCATCAAAGCCGTGGTCGATTAAATAACCTGGTAGGTGAACACCCAGGAAGACAACTTGGAAGCCACATACTAAAAAGCCTAAAGCTAACCACCAAAAAGGTTTATGTTTTCTCGCAATGTGAAGTACTTGTTTAAAGGTGAGCTGAGGTTGGGCAATTGCTTTTGGGGTTTGGTTGCTTGGCCCTTTTAACATCCATGCTAGAGGAATAATAAGAGCGATTAACAGCGCACTTACCATTAAAGCTGATGACCATCCCACTGTCTTAAGTAAGAGAAGGGTAGAAGGCAGCATAATAAATTGGCCAAAAGAACCGGCTGCACTGGCAATACCCATTGCCATACTTCTTTTTTCTGGCGGAGCAGCTCGGCCTACTGCGCTAAGCAAAACTGTAAATGAGGTTGCTGATAAAGCTAAACCAATAATAAGACCTAAGCTTAAATTCAAAATGAGTATACTCGAACTAAAAGCCATTAAAAGTAGGCCTAGGGTATAAAGTAAGCCACCAACAGCAACCACAACTTTACTGCCATATTTATCTGCAATTGCCCCAGTAAAAGGCTGAACTGCACCCCAGATTAGATTTTGCATGGCAATTGCTAGACTAAAAACATGCTGTCCCCAACCGAACTCATGACTCATCGGGACTAAATAAAGCCCAAAACCATGTCGTACACCTAGTGACAAAGCCAAAATAATGGCACTTCCAATGAGCATATAAATGAGTGATTGAGAAAACTGATGGCTTGTTTTAGTCATTGTGAGTAGAAAATTATAAGAATGTGATAAATCATTGTAGAAGATATATCGAATAATATCGATATATCTATAAAATTATTTTAAGAAAAATTAAAAAGTATCTTAGAGATTTCGGATTATTATGAAAAAGGTGAAGAAGCAAAAATCATTTGTGATTTCTGCTTCTTATCGGAATTAGGCTGCGGAATTGCGTTCAAGTAGAGCTTGTTCAAAAAGTATTTTTTCTTTTTCTTTGTGCTCGGTTGTGAAGCGAATCAAAATTACACTACAGCCTGCAACCATAACCAGTCCACCTAAAATAAATAGACAAGTTTGCAGATCGAGTACGCCTTTTAGTAAGAAACCAGCTGCCACTGCACCCACATTTCCACCTGCGCCAATAATGCCGGCGACGCCGCCTAATGCATTTCGGTCAATAAAAGGGACCAGTGCATATGTTGCTCCGCAAGCCATATGGGTAAACAATGCAAAAACTGTCATGGAAATAATTGCAAGAGCTACGACGTTCATTTGAGAGAAGAGTATTAAGAATAAACCTTCGCCTAAAATCATCAGTACAAGTACTTTAGTACGTCCGTCTAAACCTTTTTTAAGTGCGACTTTATCGGAAATAATACCACCCAATGCACGTGCAAATAAGGCTAGAAGACCAAATATACCTGCGGTTAACCCTGCTGTTTTTAAATCCATTTTGAATTGGTCAACATAGTACATTGCCGCAACATTATGGATGAAAATTTCAATACCAAAGCAAGCACCATAAGCGAGAAATAAAATCCAGACACGGTAGTTACGAGCCGCTTGCATTAAGATTGCCATGCCACCTTTTTTACCGCTACCCACCTCAATACCTTGTGCACGAACTTCTTTAAAGTTTCCTTGAGGACAGTCTTGGGTAAGTTTCCAGTAAAGAACCCCAACAATTACCATCATTACGCCTGGTACGATTAATGCAACGCGCCAACCCATAGTTTGCTCGACACCGAACATTACAATTGCACCGAGTAATAAAGGCATTAGAGCTTGTGTTGCACCACCGCCAGCATTACCCCAACCCGCAGCAGCTGCATTTGCTGTGCCTACGACATTTGGTGCAAACATGATACTGGTATGATATTGCGTAATGACAAAGCTTGCGCCAATTGCACCGATGAGTAAACGGAAGAAAAGAAAAGATTCATAGCTGTTGGCAGCGGCAACACCAAATACAGGAATACTGCCAAGTAAGAGAAGGGTGGTGTAAGTAATACGCGGACCATATTTATCACAAAGTGGTCCGACAGCAAGCCGCACTAAAATTGTAATTGCAACGGCGGCAATATTAATATTGGCAATTTGATCTTTGGTTAAGCCGAACTCACCTTTAATAACGGGCATTAATGGAGCGCAAGCAAACCATGCGAAGAAGCAGACAAAGAACGCGAGCCAAGTCATGTGGAAAGCACGCATGGCTGGGGTTGAAAAACTGAATAATTTAATTTCAGTCGCTTTTTTTGCATCTAAATTAATATTTGAAGACATACGCCGTCCCCCTGAACTGAACGAAATTTTAATTTGCATGACAAAATGAATTGTCTATTTGCATACCGATCAGAGCGGACATCTTTGGCCGTCTTGGTTTATCCATTGAATCGCCATTGATTCATCATGTCATAAATAAAGCAAAGGGCGTGCCAAAAGATAATTTTTACTAAAAGGAAAATCTTAGTTTTTAATTTTATTAGGTTAGTTATCTAACATAAAAATCATTAGAGAAAAGGAATTAAAAGAAGAGGTATTAAATAAAAAATAAAGAAGGTTGAACTTAGTAAATATGATCCTAAAAAATGCTCATTTTTTTGGCATTTTGGTTTAAAAAGAAGCAATTTTGGCAGGATAAATAAAAAAGCTATAAAAGCTTAAGTAAAGCTTTTATAGCTTGTGTGCTTTTGAGATTTAGAATCGGTAACCAATACCGGCATAACCTAATATTGGATTAATTTCGATATCTGCTTTTGCATTAATTAACTCACCGTATTTGGCGTCATTGACTGTAATAGTTGTATCTGTTTTTAAGTGAGCATAAGACACAGAACCAACAGCATACCATTTGTCATTAAAGTCATAGGTGAAACCGGCAGTCGCAACAGGTGCAATGGCATCGGAAGCCTCAAGATTTACTTTTGGATCACCAGAACTTTTTAAACGATCAAGAGCAGCTCCCGCTTTGCCATCTTTAATATTGACAATCATATGACCAGCATTTACTAAATCTTTTTCGATTTCAGGATTTATTTCTAATTCATTGAAATATGCATACATTACGCCCAGTCCAATATAAGGCCTGAACTTATTTACACCGGTCTTGCCAAAATGATATTGAAATTCAAATGCTGGTGTCCAAGCTCGAGCTGATGCCGCACTTCCATGGCCTTCAAGGTCAGTGATAAAAATTTGTTTTTCTAAATCAATAGATGGTAAACCAATACCCCCAATTAAAGGTAGCTCAATTGATGGATGAGCTTGGGCTTTAAGAGGAGCATAAATTTTACCTTTACCCTGTAAGTCGACTTTTGGGGGAATACCTGCCTTTATTTCTAATGAAACATTATCGGTAAAGAAGTAGTTTGTCATGATGCCTAGTGTTGTAACATCATCTGCTTCTAAACCTGTCCCCGGATTATCCCATTGATCTAATCCATAAATATTCGCATTACCACTTAATTCTGCTGGTAGTTTTTCTTTTCCTAGTTTATCTAAGAAATCTATAAAGAATGTAGATAAGTTGGGATCCATATCTTTAGACATGCTCTCTTTGACTGTCTTAATAGAGACATCGCCAACCTGAGCTTGTTCACCTTTTTTCACAGCAGTATTCACAAAAACAGGTTGGGCTTTTCCTGTTGGTTTGACATATAAAGGACCAGCTGAGACTGAAAAACGTTTGAAACCATCACCATCTTTTAAACTAAAATATGGGGAAGCGGCGGAAGTGACTGTTGGCAGAGCAAATAAGGCAGCTGTCATACAAAATAATGACTTTTTCATCATAAAAGGACTCCATGTCCGAGCATTTGTTTACTGATTTTTATTGAGCCCACCATAACGCGTTTTATTGAAAAAATTGTGTATTAAAAATTAATAATTGTAATTTTTTTGAAATATTTGTTTATATTTGGAAATATTTATTAATAAAAAGTACAAAATAAAAAAGAAAAGGCTACATAAAGCAGCCTTTTATTAATTTTGATTAAATTATTGATTAAAGCGTGAAAGATCTTCTTCTGGGCGAGCTGTTAATACTTCAATCCCTGTTTTAGTAACTAAAATAGTATGTTCATATTGAGCTGAAAGTTTATGGTCTTTGGTTACAACTGTCCATTTGTCACCCAGCAATTTGGTTTGCCAAACACCCGCATTTACCATAGGTTCAATAGTGAAAGTCATACCAGCTTCTAAACGCATGCCCGTACCAGCTTGGCCATAGTGCAACACTTGAGGTTCATCATGGAAAACGGTACCAATGCCATGACCACAATATTCACGCACTACGCTAAAACGCTCTGATTCGACATATTTTTGGATGGCATGTCCAATATCGCCTAAATACGAACCATCTCTAACTGTTGCCATTCCACGATACATCGCTTCTTGAGCTACTTTACATAAACGATTTGCCAGAATAGAAGTTTCACCACCCACGATATACATCATGTTGGTATCGCCATGATAACCATCTTTAATGACGGTCACGTCGATGTTAAGGATATCGCCGTTTTTTAAGATTTTATTTTCAGAAGGAATACCATGACATACAACATGGTTAACCGAAGTACAGATAGAGTGTTGAAAAGCAGGGCGTCCTGGCGCACCACCGTAACCTACACAGGCCGGAATAGCGTGCTGTACATTTTCAATATGATTACGACAAATCGTATCAAGCTCGAGTGTGCTTACACCGGCTTTAATATGCGGCTTGATCATATCTAGAACTTCAGCCGCCAGTCGTCCTGCAATGCGCATTTTTTCAATTTCATCTGGAGTTTTGATTAATCGACGTGGAGCTGTATAAGTACTGTTCATGATCTCTAAAAACTTTTGGTAATTTACAAGCGTCTATGGTATAAATAGCCGCCCATTTTATCAAATGCTTTTCGTGAATATCTTTTACGAAGAATTTTGATAGGTGGAGTAAAAATCCGCACATATATCGTCACATTACTCTGGGTGCCCGTAAAAAGGTGGAGAATGCGGATATATGGAGGCCTAACCCAACTTTTAAGGTAAAGAAAATGGCAGATTACAACGTAAGCATGCGCGACCTTCTTCAAGCAGGTGCGCACTTTGGTCACCAAACTCGTTTCTGGAACCCAAAAATGCGTCAATACATTTTTGGCGCGCGCAACAAAATTCACATCATCAACCTTGAGCACACTGTTCCTGCGTTAAATGATGCTTTGAACTTCGCTAACCAATTAGCAAGCAAAAAGAACAAAGTTTTGTTCGTTGGTACAAAACGTGCTGCTTCTAACATCATCCGTGAACAAGCTCAACGCGCTGGTCAACCATACGTAGATCACCGTTGGTTAGGTGGTATGTTGACGAACTGGAAAACACTTCGCCAATCTATCAACCGTTTAAAAGATCTTCAAACTCAATCTCAAGACGGTACTTTTGCTAAGCTTACTAAACGTGAAGCTTTAGAACGTACTCGTGAGATGGAAAAACTTGAGCGCTCTTTAGGCGGCGTTAAAAACATGGGTGGTTTACCTGACGCATTATTTGTAATCGACGTTGATCACGAAGCGATTGCAATCAAAGAAGCGAAAAACTTAGGTATTCCTGTTATCGGTATCGTTGATACAAACTCTAACCCAGACAACGTAGATTACGTTATTCCTGGTAACGACGATGCGATCCGTGCAGTAACTTTATATGCTTCAGCTATGGCTGATGCAATTCTTGCTGGTAAAGAATACGCTCAATCTCAAGCGAACGCTCAAGCAAAAGGCGATGACGCTGCGAAAGACGCTTCTGAGGCTTAATGCGTTTTGACGCAGGCTTGTCATTTTTGCGACATGTAATGGTGGCAAATTAAGCGTCGAGAGTGCAAACGGCCCAGAGTTTCTTTGGGCCGTTTTTGTTGAACAGATTTATTTTCTACCGATTTTAGGAGATCAACATGACTGCAATTACTGCAAGCATGGTAAAAGAATTACGTGACCGTACTGGTCTTGCAATGATGGAATGCAAAAAAGCATTAACAGAAGCGAACGGTGACATCGAACTTGCTATTGATAACCTTCGTAAATCTGGTCAAGCTAAAGCTGCTAAAAAAGCTGGCAACATTGCTGCTGACGGTGCAATCACTATCGTTCAAGACGGTAATAAAGCGATCTTAGTTGAAGTAAACTGTCAAACTGACTTCGTTGCTAAAGACGAAAACTTCTCTAACTTTGCACACACAGTTGCTGCTGCTGCATTAGCTGCTGGCGAAACTGATGCTGCTAAAATTGCTGAATTAAAATTGGCTGATGGCCAATCAGTTGAAGAAGCTCGTATCGCGCTTGTTCAAAAAATCGGTGAAAACATCCAAGTTCGTCGTGCGAAAATCGTTGAAGGCGAACAATTGGCTATCTATAAACACGGTTTAAAAATCGGTGTTGTAGTTTCTTATACTGGTGATGCTGACACTGGTAAAGGTATTGCAATGCACGTTGCTGCATTCAACCCAGTAGCAGTAAATGCTGAAGCTGTTCCAGCTGACCTTATCGCTAAAGAGAAAGAAATTGCTGAAGCGAAAGCGTTAGAATCTGGTAAACCAGCGAACATCGTTGAGAAAATGGTAACTGGTTCTGTTGAGAAATACTTAAACGAAGTTGCTCTTGACCGTCAAATGTACGTTATCGACAACGAGAAAAAAGTTGCTGACGTATTAAAAGCGACTGGTACAAATGTTGCTAACTTCGTACGTTTCGAAGTTGGTGAAGGTATCGAGAAAAAAGCTGAACTTAGCTTTGCTGAAGAAGTTGCTGCTGCTCAAGCTGCTGCGAAGTAATTCGTATCTTCAAAAAAAGCCCCCTATGGGGCTTTTTTTATCTCTGTTGAAAACGGAATCTAAAGATGACAAATAAAAAGAATCTAGGTATTGGCGGCATAATTGTTTTATTAATTGCTGCATATTTGGGTCTGGACTTATCTGGGCATAAAAACAATCCGACACCATCATCAAGCATACCTGCGAATCAGCGTACTGAAACGACGTTTTCAAATGATGGAGTAGACACCATAAAGGCTGCTTATGAACGTAGACAAAGTAACGTTCAAGTGGAGGGTAGTGGTCGAGTAAAAGCAATCTTAAGAGAAGATAATGATGGGTCGAGACACCAGAAATTTATTTTGGTATTAAAAAATGGTCTTTCAATTTTAGTAGCACATAATATTGATTTAGCACCAAAAATTGAAGATTTAAGAAAGGGTGATATTGTCGAATTTAACGGGGAATATGAATATAACGAAAAAGGTGGAGTATTACATTGGACGCATCATGATCCACAGAACCGCCATGAAAATGGTTGGCTAAAACATAATGGTCGTATTTATCAATAGAAAATAGGGTATCCATTTCCGCATAACAGCAATTTTGTTCTATGCATCTTTTTAAAACATGCTATGTTTTTTTGTAGATAAATAGATGAGATGTATATATGCACCGGGAACAGGCTGACTACTTGCATTTGCGAGAGTTGGGCGGTTTAGAATTATTAAAAGCACATTATCACCAAACACAATTTTCAAAGCATACTCATGAAGGATATTGTATTGGTGTCATTGAAGAGGGTGCACAGTCTTTTTTTAGGACGGGTCAACTGCATGTTGCTCCTAAAGGTGACATTATTTTAGTTAATGCAGATGAAATTCACACAGGCTCATCTGCTGTTGAATCGGGCTGGCGTTACCGTGCAATCTATCCTACGCCCGAAATGCTTGCTGAAGTAAGCCAAGATTTTTTTGAGCAAGGCCATGGGGCACCTTGGTTTCCGCAAGCTGTAATTCAGGACTTGGGATTATCTCAACAACTGTGTTTATTATTTGATTTATTAGAACAAAAAGACAATTTTTTGCTTAAAGAAACCATGTATTTATCAACATTAGCATGCTTAATGGTACGTCATGGTAAGTCAAGACACACCTTTTGCGAGTTACCAGAAGCTTATTCAAAAGTATTAAAAGTTAAAGATTTGTTAGCTGATATGCCTGAAAAGAATTTTTCTTTGCAGGAATTAGCTGATATGGTCGGATTAAGTGCATGGCATTTTTTAAGACAATTTAAAAAACATGTAGGTTTACCGCCTCATGCATGGTTAGTACAGGCGCGTTTGCAAAAAGCGAGACAATTATTAAAACAAGGCGTTCAAATTGTAATGGTTGCACAGCAATGTGGTTTTTCTGATCAAAGCCATTTTAATCGTCATTTTAAAAAGGCGATGGGTGTTACACCAACCCAATATGTGGCGAGTCTTAATCTTTAAAATTTATTTGCAGTGCTAACCGCAATTTTGTTCAAGAGAAGCTGAGCTAAATACCAGAAAATCTATAAATAATAACTGTTATAGATGTCTAGGGATGAATACTCATTTAAATCAATCTATTAGATTTTCTAAAAGCCGACCACCGCATCTTTTTTCACGAGGGGCGATAGATATATTGCCACTATCTATTTCGGTTATACCATGGGCTATTTTAGCTGGATCAATGGCAATTCATGCGGGTTTATCATTTTATAAAGCACTAGCGATGTCAGGAATTGTGTTTGCTGGCGCTGCGCAATTAGTAAGTTTAAGCATGGTGATGGAAGGTGCATCGTTATTAACCATCTATGTCACTATTTTCTTTCTTACTGCTCAACATTTTATTTATGCTTTAACTTTAAGAAATGACGTTTCTATTTTACCTCTCTCAAAAAGACTAACTTTAGGGTTTCTGCTTACCGACGAATTATTTGCAGTAAGTGTTCCTAATGAGAAAAAACATCCTCAATACTTATTCGGAGCAGGTCTTTGCTTTTATTTATTTTGGGTGGTTTTTAGTTTAGTTGGTATTTTATTAGCAACCGCGCTACCTAACTTATTAAATTATCATTTGGATTTTTCCATTATTGCTATTTTCGTTGCCATGATTGTTCCTATGTGTAAAGGGAAGCCTGTAATGGCAGGCATTTTAATGACTTGTGTCAGTGGTTTTGTGCTTAAATTTTTTCATATAGAAGGTGCCATTCTAATTTCTGGTTTATTGGGGATGTTTATTGCGGTAATAGTCGAAAATAAAATGGGAGGAAAATAAAATGTCATGGCTCATGATTTTAGGACTGGCAGCTATCGTACTTTTTAATCGTTATTATTTTTTGGAACCAAACGTAAAAGTTAAATTACCAGTACTTATGAATAAAATGTTGAATTATTCAGCTCCTTGTTTATTAAGTGCTATTTGTATTCCAGTAATTTTTTTTGAAAATAATGAATTAAGAGGATTTTTAGATAATCCTTACTTATACGCAACGATATTTTGTACTGTCGTGGCTTTCTATTTTAAAAAAGTGTTACCGAGCGTTCTGCTGAGCCTAGCATTTTTTTATTTTATAAATTTTCTAATAAATCATTAAGTTAAAGCTGAATCTTTTTAGGATTCAGCTTTAACTTAATGATTTATTGAGCAATCAGTTTCTTTTGTCGGCTTTTCCAATGAGGTAATATCTTTGCAAGATAAGCATCCATACACCAGACCGGACCAATCAAGAGAAATTGCAAATCTTTAAAGAAAGAAGGTTTTTTTCCTTCAACTTTATGTCCATAAAATTGTCCAATCCAGGCAAACACAAAAAGAGCAATATAAAATCCTACACCTACTGGTAGAACATAAATAAGCCATGCCATCACAACAAGTAGAGCAGCCATTGCTACTGCAAGTACAAGATCAAGCCGAGCATAAAAAATGAGTGTAAGTACTACGAGTAAAGCGGTGAGTAGGGCACTAAAGTGAGCAATAATTCCAATAATCGAAAATAAAATAGCTGGAACACATACCCAGTGAATTTTCTTATTTATCGGGTTTTGATGACTTTCACTATATTCATCAAACCATTCACCGATAGATTTCATAGACCTTGTTCTCCTTGTCTAATTTTGAGCCATTCTTTTTCTATTTATATTTTATCCTCTCGTTATCGGGAGAGACAAGACAAGTTCTATATCGACATGTTTGTAAAATCAAGTAAGCCTAAAATTTAAAGTTTATTCATTGCGGCGCAAAAATGAAAAACAGCACGGAAGAAAGGGGAGGATGAGCTCAAAAATTTCAGGTTATTTATTTGTGATTTTGAGAGAGTCAAATCCTCAAAAAAACCTCATTTTCATGAAGAATGGGAAAATAATAGAAAAATACTCAACTCATCTTGTCTTAAAACGCGTTAAACAACTCTTTTTAGACTAAAGTGGTACTAGGGTAGCGGAATTATTTTAAAATGGCTGTAATCGAAAAATATGCGCAAAAATCGATAAAGAATAAATCAGTGTGTTTTTGGGTTAAAAAATAATCATTTTTGTAATGAAAAAACGAATCTAGACACAAAATTTTTATAGGTTTTTTTTGCTCTTTTTATATTAAAAAAGCCACAACTTAACTGGTGGCTTTTTCATGAACTCGAGGAGTAATCGCTTATGAAGTAGGACCGTCTACACGCTCAATACTTACTTTAGCAGTACCAGCATTGGTAATACCAAGGCGTTTAGCTGCACCGTATGATAAATCAAGCACACGATTACCATGGAAAGGACCACGATCGTTTACTTTTACCACTACGCTTTTGCCATTGTCTTTGTTGGTGACACGGATATAACAGTTAAGCGGTAAGCTACGGTGAGCAGCAGTAAGTGCATTCATATCGAATGTTTCACCACTTGCAGTTTTACGGCCATGGAATTGACGACCATACCACGATGCCATACCAGTTTGGCTAAACTTACGAACAGTATTTGAAGCTACTGTGTTAAGTTTTTCAATCACTGAAGGCTCATCTTCAGGGATTTCAATTTTAGCTGCGATAGCTTGACGACGGATTTGATCGCCAGAACGTTCAGTGATTGAAAGACTGTTAATGTTAGAGAAACGAGAATTAAAGTTTTGAGTATCTTTACTCAACACACGTGCAGCTAAATTTGCATTTGGACCATCTACATCGCTATTTAATGATGATGATTGCATCATTTCAGCGTGCAGTGGGGCCATGCTTAAACTAGCCGTCAGTGCAAGAATGTATTTCAGCGATAACTGCATTTATATAAACTCCTGAGAACATGCACTTTTTCATTTAGCCAAAGAGCTAAAAATTGAAGTGAACATGCCTAATTATTCACTTTTGCAATTGCTTGATTGGGGTGGATAATATTCATCGCTTACGGAGAGTGTCTAGTCTTTAACGAGAAATAGTTACAAAAAGGGCAAAAACTTACAGTTTTAGGTTAAAAAATAATCAAATATGTAACAAGGTATTTAAAGTGTATGTATTGTGATCGATTTAACAAAAATATTTATTGACTTTTACATAAACTCATCAAAAAGCTAGCCTATCGGCTAGCTACTTCTGTACCTAACAACCATACGGCAGTCGCATACATTCGGCTTTTGTTATAAGTCGTAATTACTTGAAAGTTCGGATAGGTTAAATAGTAAATTGGACCGTTATAGTCTTGTAATTGAATAACATTTACCATATCTAAGTCATCAATTTTGACTAACGGATTTAAGGGAGAAATCCCTTGATTTTTTAGTGCACCATACGGAGTGGGCTGGGTCAAATCTTTAGCAATGATACTTTCCGGATTTGAACCTGTGTAACGAGCCATAAAACCAATAGGTTGATCGCGTTGCCAGCCTTGCTTTGCTAAGTAATTTGCGATTGAGCCAATCGCATCTTCTGCAGAGTTTCGTAGGTCGATATGACCATTACCATCAAAGTCCACCCCGTATTTACTAATGTTGCTTGGCATAAACTGCGGGAAGCCAATGGCACCAGCATAAGAACCTACAATACTATTGGTTGGATAGCCTTCTTTGTAAGTCCATGCAATGAGAGCAGCTAACTCATCACCAAAATATTCAGCACGGCGTGGGTAGCCAAAAGCTAACGTTGCAAGTGCATCACGAGTAATAAACGAACCTTTATTGGCTCCATAACCTGTTTCAACACCTAAAATGCCTAGAATAACCGCTTGAGAGACACCAAATTGTTGTTCAGCACGATTGAGAGCATCGGCATATTGGTTTTTAAAGCGGACACCACGTTGAATAGTACCTTCGACTAAAAACATAGAGCGATAGTCGTACCAAGGCTTACTTTCACCAGGGCGAGTCATAATATTTATAATGTTTGGTAAATTTTTTGCACCATTCATAGCGGCGTCAACCTGTTCACCGCTTAAGCCATAAGTGCTCATGGCTTTTTGTTTAAAATTTAAATAGTTAGGATGAGTTACAAAATCATTGGCCTGAGCAAAATGACTTGTGCTAATAAGGCCAGTACACAAGGCAAGCACTTTTAAAGTTTTATTAACAAATTGAGACAACATATCTTTTTTAAATTCCAGATTATCGATGTGTATGAATAGACATGACTAAACCAAAAGTGGCCATTAAAGTAATAATAGCGGTACCGCCATAACTCATAAAAGGTAAGGGAACACCCACTACAGGTAAAATACCACTGACCATTCCTGCGTTTACAAATACATAAACAAAAAAGGACAAACCAAACGCGCCAGCCACTAATCGGCCATAATTGTGAAAGCTTTGTAAACCGATTTGAAATGTTCTAAAAATAATGGCCGAATAAAGAATTACTAATATAAGTACACCAATTAAACCGAATTCTTCTGAGTAAGCAGCAATAATAAAGTCAGTATGGCCTTCTGGTAAGAAGTGTAAATGTGATTGAGTACCTTCGAGGAAACCTTTACCTGAGAACCCACCAGAACCGATTGCTGTTTTGGACTGAATAATGTTCCAGCCTGTTCCTAAAGCATCCGCTTCTGGGTCAAGCAACGTTAATACCCGTTGACGTTGATAGTCGTGTAAAAGGAATTCCCATGCAATTGGAATCACAATAGCTGCACAAGCTGCTGCTGCACCGATCATGCGCCAAGATAGCCCACTTAAGAACAGTACAAAAATACCACTTGCTAATACTAATAGTGATGTTCCTAGGTCAGGCTGTTCTGCAATAAGTAAAAATGGAACACCAATTAACATTAAAGACAAAATAACCTGCGTGAAGCTAGGAGGAAGAGGTTTGCGAGCTAAAAACCATGCAACCATCATTGGCATGCCAATTTTCATAAATTCGCTGGGTTGAACACTCCCGAACCCCGGAATATCGATCCAGCGCTGCGCACCCATGCGAACTTCACCAAAAACCATAACGCCAATTAGGGAAAACAGGCCAAATAAATAAAAATAAGGTGAAAAAGCTTGATAAACCTTGGGTGGAATTTGCGCTAGGCTAATCATGACCAGAAAGCCGATACCAAAGCTCATGGCCTGTTTACTGACGAGTCCCACATCTTGTGCAGATGCACTATAAAGTACCGTTAAACCTAACAATGCATTTAGGAATAAAAATAGGCATAACCAAGGGTCAATATGAAGCTGCTGCCAGCGCGAAGGTTGCATGGCAGTACTAAGGCCATCTCGAGGAGCTTGGCGTAAAAATTTATATTGTGGACTAGGAGACATGCGGCTTTAACTAAAGGTCAATCAGTGCTTGGCGCATGCTAACATAAACCTGATTTATGACAATGTATATCAATATTTTGCAATAAAAAAACCTGGCTCTCACCAGGTTTCCGATAGACTATTTTTTATTAGTTAAAGAATAGTCCATCATGATATTCAGCCATCGCTTTTAGTTCAGTGCGATTTAAACTTGGAATGAGTTTGTCGATCGCAATATGAACTGCTTTAGTTACAGCAGCAGCGCCAATATCGGCTGCTTTACGCTTAATCATGCCTAAATCTAATGTTTTATTAAAGTCAGACATAAAATGTCTCACCATAGCATCACCGAACTGTTTATATAGTTCTGCTAATGCTGCTTTATTAATGTCATTACCCGCTTGAAGCTCGGCAAAATTATGCTTCAAGTTGGTAACTAGGCCAGCATCTAAAGCTACGCCAACTTTATATTGGCCTTGTGGATCTTTAAATAAGCTTTTCTCTGAAAACTCAACTGACTGTTTAACCACATCGTTTGGCGCTTTGCTGAGTAATTGCTTTAAAAGCACGGCAACTGTTGATTTGACATAACCAGCTAGTTTTTCGGCGGTATCTCTTTTTTCACTCGCTGGGAAATGTTGTACTAACTGAGTAAGTACATTTTCAATAATTTCCTCATTAAGTTGTAAAGCGATTTTGTCTCGAAGTGGATATAACGGTTCACTAGAATTTTTATTCGCAATTCCAGTCTGTATATCGTTCAATAAGCCTTCAGAAGGGGTAAAACCAAAAAACGGCATGGTGTATCCTCAAATTATTCGTTTTATTGTCGTGCCAATCGAATCGGTTTTGGCATCCATGTAAGATCCGATACTCGGCAAGGATTGATATCAAGTCCACCGCGGCGAGTATAAGTTGCATAAACCATCAGCTTTTCAGGTTGCAAATTTTGCCAAATATCGGCAAAGATTTGTTCGACACATTGTTCGTGGAAACCGTTATGCTGACGGTACGAAATAATATAGGCTAAAAGACTACGATAACAAGGTTTTTTGCCCTTAAAACGAATAAAAACTGTCCCCCAATCCGGCTGACCCGTGACTGGGCAGTTACTTCTCAAAAGATGAGAATACAGTTCAACTTCGATTTCTTCACCTGACTCATCAAGTTTTAAGAGAGTAGCATCAGGATGTTGTTCTAAACGCTCTGGCATAAGATCATCAATACAGATCCCTTGAGGTTTAGAAGTCTCTAAATCATCTACTTGAAATAGGGTTAATTCAACTTTTGCACCTGCCGCAGCAGATAGATCTTTTTCAACTGTTTCAATGAATGACTGTGTAGAGTCAAACTGAGTGAAGTTAAGACTATTGAAATAAAGTTTTAATGACTTTGATTCAATCAAATTCGGTGAAGAAGCTGGCAGTGTAATTCTGCCGATAGCAACCTGTGGAATACCGTGAGCATTCAACCAAGAAATTTCGAAAACGTGCCACCAATCTTTACCTTGGGTTATACCTTGGATATGAGCATATTTTTCACGAGATTGAGCACGTGCAATTGGAAATAACACATCGGGTTGATAGCTAGTTGGATATTGGGTTTCTTTACCCAATAAAGACTGTTCGACACTCATTCACGCATTCCTGAACCACGAGCAAGTAAATAATAAGCAATTCCGTAAAGTACAGCACAGCACAATGTCACAATGATTAAAGAGAACGAAACGTTCACGTCACTATGACCTAAAATGCCGAAACGGAAAGCATTTACCATATAAACAATAGGATTAATTAAAGAAAGTTTTTGCCAAAAAGGACCAAGTGCACTAATGGCATAAAACACACCACCTAAATAGGTAAGTGGAGTAAGTACAAATGTTGGAATAATAGAAATATCATCAAATGATTTTGCGTAGACTGCATTAATAAAACCGCCTAAAGAAAATAAAACGGATGTAATTAATACTGTATATATAGTTACGAACCAGTTATGGATAAAAAGATCAGTAAAAAACATACTCATCGCGGTAACGATTGCACCAACCAAGACACCTCGACAAATACCACCAATAACATAGCCCCATAAGATAATATGTAAGGGCACAGGGCTCATAATCAGCTCTTCAATGCTTTTTTGAAATTTCACACTAAAGAAACTCGATGATACATTGGCATAACTGTTGGTAATGACAGCCATCATGATGAGGCCAGGTACAATAAATTGCATGTAACTTACGCCACCCATTTCACCAATACGTGAGCCAACCAAATTACCGAAAATGACAAAGTACAAACTCATGGTAATTGCAGGTGGTAATAAGGTTTGTGGCCAAATGCGTAGAAATCGGCGTACTTCTTTACGAACTAGAGTCCAGAGGGCAATTTGCAGTTGGTTAAAGTTCATTTTGCCGCTCCTTCAAGATTTTTCTCGACCATTTTGACAAATAGCTCTTCAAGACGATTCGATTTATTTCGCATGCTGCGAACACGAATACCTTGTGACTCTAAAAGTTGGAATAAATCATTTAATGTATGTGCTTTATCCATTGTTACTTCTAAAGTACTACTATCAATTAAGTTGAATTTCACACCAATAATATTGAGCTGGAGTGGGGCAATAGGTTCAGCCAAATCAAAAATAAAAGACTCTTCACTTAGCTGGTTTAAGAAACTTTTCATGCTGGTATCTTCTTTAATGACACCACGGTCAATGATGGCAATTTGACGACACAACATTTCTGCTTCTTCAAGATAATGTGTCGTTAAAATAATAGAAGTACCGTTTTCGTTCATTTCGGTCAGAAAATCCCACATAGAACGGCGTAACTCAATATCTACACCTGCAGTAGGCTCATCTAAAATAAGAAGTTGAGGCTCATGCATCATGGCACGGGCAATCATAAGACGGCGTTTCATACCACCCGACAGCATGCGTGCTTGTATATTACGTTTTTCCCATAGGCCCAGTTTTTCTAAATAATGTTCTGCGCGCTTTTCTGCAATCTTTCTATGGATACCGTAATAACCAGCTTGCGTTACTAAAATATCAAATGCTTTTTCAAACTGCCCAAAGTTAAATTCCTGAGGGACAACGCCAAGCTGCTGTTTTGCCAAGGATGGATGAGTATCGAGATTATGTCCGAAAATCTCAACTGTTCCTGAGGTCTTTTTCGTGAGGGAGCTGATAATACCAATGGTTGTTGATTTGCCGGCGCCATTTGGACCTAACAACGCATAAAATTCACCTTCAGGCACAGTGAGGTTAATACCTTTTAACGCCTGAAAACCATTACGATATGTTTTGGACAAATCTCTTAAAACCAAAGCATCAGTCATGAAATTCTCACATTATGAAAGAGGGGTATATTTTGAGCGATAATGATTAATAAACCAAGTAAAATAGTCGGAATTTTATAAAATTGAGATAAATTTATGAAGTTATTATATATAAAATGGTGCGCTCGGCGGGGATCGAACCCACGACCCCAGGCTTCGGAAACCTGTACTCTATCCAACTGAGCTACGAGCGCATGTGTGGGGCACATCATAGGAAAAAAACACTTGCAGGTAAAGCACGAAATACGTACCAAGTGAATTTAATGCTTAATTAAACAGCAGCTTGTTATGTTTTAGTTCTTTTGCTGAATGAGCTGAATTGAATAATTAATAGAGTGAAGCGTATGTGCCAGCTCATGAGGGGGAATCCTTGACTCTTGCAAACTGGTAATCCATTGCATTTGGCAAATTTTTAGTTCTTGAAGATTTTTAATTTGTTCTATTTTTTGAATAAGTGGTTTGGCCATAAGCCCACAGTATTGGCTTAAGCTTTGTTTCATTAATAGTTGTATTTCTTCAAAACTAAGTTGTTGAACAGGAATTGGTGGCTGAGTATTTTCAATATTTGAGGAATGGCATGATGGTTCTAGAGAAACTTTAATTTCTCTAGTCAGATCGGCACTTTCATTTTCATCTATGGTGCTTTTTTGTTGCGCTTTTACTTCTAAACTCGTGGTAGGTGATACTGAGAGAGCTATTTGTTCAGTAAATTCTGAATCGTTTTCGCTAATAGGGGCAATAAGCTTTAAGTCAATAAGTTGTTGAATGAGTTCTGGTGGAGCAATGCGTTTTTTAAACTCGGTATTGAGACTTTGAAAATCTTCATGATCAATTAATAGAAGTAAACGTCTTTGTTTGGCATTTAAAGCAATATTACGTTGTTGAAGCGCGACTCTTCCCAAATTGGTTCGATAAAAACCAGCCATCATTTTTCCCCAATATAAAAATGAAGCAGCCTGTTTGATTTTTTCTATCAAACAGTACTGTTCTTAATAAAATATAAATGGGGCTAACGATAAAACTCAAAAATGACAATATGATGAAGAATTTATGAATATCATCTATTTAGGTCGTTAAAATGCACTTTCTAATGCTTTACGTAGGTAAACGTCCAGCTCGTCTTGGCGCAATAGCCATTGAATATAGTCTTTAGGGAGTTCAGCAATAGCTGTACCTTTATGCTTGCCAAAGTTAATTGTTGTGGGAATACGTGCTTCTTCAGAAACTCGGTACAACTCTTCAATGTCTTGAATATTTAAATGATAGACAATATGCATCAAGATATTGGCAGTTAAAATAATATCCGCATCGGCACGGTGTGCGCCTTTGAGTAATTCACGAGCTTTACTGCTGCCTTGAGAAATCATATAGATCAGTGCTGAAATATTATGCGCTTCTGCATCAGGCCAGGTTTTACGTGCTAAAGCTAGCGTACAAATTGGTTTGATATGAGAAACATCTACACCGCAACGCGCAATCGCGGCAATATCATAATCAATATTGTGGCCAATAATATAAGTTGTAGTGTCTGGCAATTTAAAAGTTTTATAGTGGGGCTGATTTTCTAAATCCGATTCTAATATATGGTGTACTGCCATAGCCGCGTAAGAGATAGGAGTCCCAACTTGATAAAGTTGATCAAACAATTTGCTTTTATCTAAGGTGAGCTTGCCTGCATTAATTTCAATTGGGGCATATGCAATTTCAATAGGCAAACCATTTAGTGTATGTGTTTCTGTATCTAAAATAATGGCTTGCATATCCGGCCCTTTAAACAATTACGAGTAATCAAGAATGTTAACAGTTGGCCTCGCACTTTAAAACCTGAAGTGAGGCTAGAAAGTGGTGAGAACGACAATTTATATCAAAAATAGAATTTTTCAGGGATTGATTTTGTCGAATAGAACTTGCGGAAAATTAAGATTAGGCGTAATTGTTTTTAAGACATTAGAGAATGTTGATTAAAAAACTAAAGCACAACAAAAATGGAATTTAAGGGAAGATATACCAATGAAAATGAAACTATTAATGACGAGCGTTCTTAGTACGAGTTTATTTTTAGTCGCTTGTGGAGGCGGAAGTAGTGATGATGGCCCAGCTACTACTAATCCATCCGGAACTCCAACCAATAATATTCAAAATCCAGTTGTTAAAGTTGAAGCCTATACAAGTACTAACTTAGGATCAGTTGCCGCAGAAAGTAGTATTTTAACTTATAAAATGTTAGGTCAAAGTGGACAAGAAGTGCAGGCAACAAGTCTAGTGTTTACACCAATCACTCCACCACCAGTAGGTGGTTGGCCCATTGTAGTCTGGGCGCATGGCACTACGGGGGTGGCAGATGCTTGTGCACCAAGTAAAGCAGCTTTAGCAGACAGTACAAAAGATTTAATTAGTAAATTACTAGCAGCAGGTTATGTTGTTGTGGCACCTGATTATGAAGGTTTGGGTACCCCAGGTATACATCCTTTCTTAAATGTTAAAAGTGAGGCTTTTTCAATTACCGATGCTGTGGTTGCAGCGCGTAACTATTTATCGCAACGTAATTTATTAACTTCGAAAAAATGGGTCACTGTGGGCCATTCTCAAGGTGGGCATGCTGCATTAGGAGCTGCACAGTATGCGAGCCGTGCACAACTAGACTATAAAGGTACTGTAGCTGTAGCACCTGCTTCTAATTTGGGAAGTATTTTAGTAGATGGAGAGGCACAAGTTGCGAATGCACCTATAGACATTAAAATTGGAACCTATGCACAGCTTGATACATATACAGCTTTGGTTACAGCTGGTATTCGCAACACACAGCCGAGCTTTGATTATGGACAAGTATTTACTTCACAAATTTCAAGTATTGCTGCCCAAGCAGAAAACCTTTGTTCTGGACCATTGTATGGAGCCTTTTATGAAGGTATGAGTAATTATGCTAAAGACCATAATGGGACACTAGATGGCTTTACACGTACACAACCTAACTTTATGGCTGTACCGTTAGTTAAAACATTTTTAGATAAAGATTCGCAGCCGTTACAAGTAAAAGTTACGACACCAATCATTATCTATCAGGGTTTAGCAGATTCGACAGTACCTAAATTGGCAACTGATCTATTGATATTTAATGCCACTGTCGTAGGTACTAAAATTAATAGTTATGTGACGGGTAACTGGGATCATGGGACGGCGATGAGTAGTAATGTAGATAATATTGTTGGAAATGTTCAGTCTTTACTGGAAGCTCAATAGAGTTATTGATATTTAAAGACTTTTTAATATTTTTATAAGCTAAAATTAACGATGGATAAATTTAAAATATAAGCTTTAAACGAGCTTTTTAATTGATTTATAAACAATGGCTCATTTTTTATAAAACTTGAGCCATTTTTATTTAAAACTGAGCTAACTTCATTCTGTTTAATTATAAAGTTCATGCTACAATATGCCGCAATCTTAGCACGGCTTAAAAGCCCTAATTTATAGGACCCCCGCTAATGTTTGCCAATATTTCCATTTCTGAATTTGATCCAGAATTAGCTCAAGCAATTGCTTCTGAAGATGAGCGTCAAGAAGCACATATCGAGTTAATTGCATCTGAAAACTATTGCTCTCCTGCGGTAATGGAAGCGCAAGGATCAAAACTTACGAACAAATACGCAGAAGGTTATCCTGGCAAACGCTATTATGGCGGTTGCGAATTTGTAGATGTTATTGAGCAAATGGCGATTGACCGTGCTAAAGAACTTTTTGGTGCAGATTACGCAAACGTTCAACCACACGCTGGCTCACAAGCTAACTCTGCTGTTTATCTAGCGCTTCTTAACCCAGGCGATACAGTTTTAGGTATGAGCTTGGCTCACGGTGGTCACTTGACTCACGGTGCAAAAGTTAGCTTCTCTGGTAAAACGTATAACGCTGTTCAGTATGGTCTAAATGCTGAAACTGGTGAGATTGATTACGAAGAAGTTGAACGTTTAGCATTGGAACACAAGCCACGTATGATCGTTGCTGGTTTCTCTGCTTATAGCCGTGTTGTAGATTGGCAACGTTTCCGTGACATCGCGGACAAAGTTGGTGCTTACCTTTTTGTTGATATGGCTCACGTTGCAGGTCTTGTTGCTGCTGGTGTATATCCAAACCCAGTTCAAATTGCTGACGTAACAACAACGACGACTCACAAAACACTTCGTGGTCCACGTTCTGGTTTAATCCTTGCGAAAGCGAATGAAGAAATCGAGAAAAAACTTCAATCAGCTGTATTCCCTGGTAACCAAGGTGGTCCATTAATGCATGCGATTGCTGCTAAAGCAATCTGCTTCAAAGAAGCAATGTCTGACGACTTTAAAGCTTACCAACAACAAGTTGTGAAAAATGCTCAAGCAATGGCTGAAGTATTCATCGCACGTGGTTATGATGTTGTTTCTGGTGGTACAGACAACCACTTATTCTTGTTATCTTTAATCAAACAAGACGTAACTGGTAAAGATGCAGACGCTTGGTTAGGTGCTGCTCACATTACTGTGAACAAAAACTCAGTTCCAAATGACCCACGTTCTCCATTTGTGACTTCTGGTATCCGTATCGGTACTCCGGCAGTAACAACTCGTGGTTTTGGTGAAGCTGAAGTTCGTGAACTTGCTGGTTGGATCGCTGACGTGATTGATAGCAAAGGTGACGAAAAAGTTATTGCTGATGTAAAAGCAAAAGTTGAAGCTGTTTGTGCAAAATTCCCTGTATATGCAAAATAATTTGTGTATATAAAAAAAGCGCCGTAAGGCGCTTTTTTTATTAACTACTCCAACCGCCCCCTAAAGCACGGATTAAATTGATGCTTGCAATGATTTGGCTGCCTTTCAGCTGAGCTGCTAATTGTTCTTGTTGCAAAATAGTGCGGTCAGAATCAATGACATCAAGATAGCTAATAGCACCTTCTCGATAACGTAAATGAGAAAGTTGATTGGCATGACGAGAAGAGGAGAGTGCTTGGTTTTGAGCCTGAATTTGCTGATCGAGAATTCTTTGATCAGATAAACCATTTTCAACTTCGCGAAATGCGTTTAGTACAGTTTGTCTATAGTTGGCGACGCTTTCCTCATAAGCCGCTCTTGCTTGAGCAACGCCTGCTTTACGTTGTCCACCATCAAATAAAGGTAACGACAAAATAGTACCAGCGACAGGTCCTAGTAAAAAAGTCCGACTCGACCATTTACCTAACTCGCTTAAACTTGAAGATTCATAACCTAAAGCTCCTGTAAGACTGAGTTTTGGGAAAAATGCTGCACGAGCAATTCCAATACGTGCATTATCTGCTGCCATTGCACGCTCTGCAGCCGCAATATCGGGTCGTCTTTCAAGTAAAGTTGACGGCAAACCGGCAGGGAGACGGATACTATTTGCAGTTAAAGGTTGAACTGCCAAGTTAAAGTCTGCTGGTGGTTTTCCTAATAAGACTGCAAGCGCATGTTCCGCACTGGCTCTGTTACGAGCAATATTTAGGGCAGTGGTTTGTGCGGTAGCAAGTTCGGTTTGTGCACGAGAAACATCTAATTCACTGACCAGTCCGTTTTTAAAACGAAGCTGCATTAAATCTCGTGTTTCACCTAATAATTTGATTGTACGGTTATAAATTGCTTGTTCGGTATCAAGTTGACGTATCAGAAAATAACCTTGAGCTACATCCGCTTGTAGAGCTAAAAGTGCCGACTGATATAGAGCCTCTTGTTGCTGTAGATCTGCTGTTGCTGCGTTGACACTACTTGCTACACGACCAAATAAATCGAGCTCATATGAAACATTGGCTTGAGCGCGCCATAAGGTTTGAGCCGAAGTATGTGCATTGTCATCTAAACCGAGTGAAGCCGGAGACGGCTTTTGGCGAGTTGGCCCAAATCCGGCATCAATACTTGGTAAGCGTTCAGCTTGAGCTGCCGAACGTAGTGCACGTGAAGCCTGAATATTTGCTGCCACCGCTTTTAGGTTCTGGTTGCCTGCGATAGCTTGCTGTTCAAGTTCATTCAGTTGAGCATCATTGTAAATACGCCACCATTCACCACGAGTTTGTTGATCGGCAGGTTGGGCAATCTTCCAGTTATTATCTTCAAGTTTGGGGTCAGATTCTTTGAATTTGACTGGCACTATAACTTTTGCAGGTTGATATTCCGGAGCTAATGAGCAGCCTGCAAGGAGCAGGCTTCCCATGAGTGAGGACAATAACAAGCTTTGTTTTACTGTAGCCATCAAATGTCCTCCTTAATGGTCATGTGGGGTAGATAAAGGCGCTTCATGAACTGCTGCCGAATGCAATTTATGTTTGCTGTTCAGTGTACGAATCAGGACATAAAAGGCGGGAGTCAGGAATAAACCAAAGAAAGTTACCCCGATCATTCCGAAGAACACAGCAACACCCATAGCATGACGCATTTCAGAACCTGCGCCAGTTGAAGTAACCAGTGGGACTACACCCATAATGAATGCAATAGAGGTCATTAAGATTGGGCGTAAACGTAGACGACTTGCTTCAACTGCTGCTTTAAAGGCAGTTGCACCTTGCATTTCGAGTTCTCGAGCAAATTCAACAATCAAGATGGCATTTTTACAGGCCAGCCCGACCAGTACCATTAGACCGATTTGAGTAAAGATGTTGTTATCTCCAGCTGTCAACCAGACACCTGTCAGAGCCGCTAGGATTCCCATCGGTACAATTAAGATAACTGCTAATGGTAGGGTTAAGCTTTCATATTGAGCAGCTAAAACCAAGAACACGAGTAATACGCTAATAGGGAATACCCAAAGTCCTGCATTACCAGCCAAGATTTTTTGGTAAGTTAAATCTGTCCATTCAAACTTGATACCACGCGGCAGAGTTTGTGCAGCAATACGTTCAACCGCAGCTTCTGCTTGGCTAGATGAATAACCTGGTGCAGGGCCGCCGTTAATATCTGCTGATGTGTAACCGTTATAACGAACGACCATTTCAGGACCATAGGTTTGAGTTACATTCACCAATGAAGATAATGGCACCATTTGTCCGGCACTATTACGGGTTTTAAGCTGCAAAATATCTTCAGGGTTAGCACGGAAAGGCGCATCGGCTTGTGCACGAACCTGATAAACACGTCCAAAGCGGTTAAAGTCGTTAACGTACTGAGAACCTAAATAAATCTGCATAGTGTTGAAAACATCTGTCACAGCAACGCCTTGCTGTTTAGCTTTTACACGGTCCAGATCTACATTGAGTTGAGGTACGTTAATTTGATAACTTGAGAACATTGGACCAAGTTCAGGGGCTGATTGTGCTGCTTTCATAAAGTTTTGAGCAGCATCGTTCAAGGCTGAATAGCCTAAGGCACCTCGGTCTTCAAGTTGCAGTTTAAAGCCGCCCATCGTGCCTAAGCCCATCACTGGTGGTGGTGGGAAAACCGCGATATAAGCATCTTGAATAGCTGAATATTTCTGGTTGAGTGCACCTGCAATTGCATTTGCAGATAAGTCTTTAGCCTTACGTTCATCGAATGGCTTTAAGGTCACGAAGACAATACCGGCACTCGAGCTATTGGTGAAACCGTTAATTGATAGGCCGGGAAAGGCAACCGCACTTTCTACACCAGGTTGTTTAAGCGCAGTATCACTCATTTTACGAATCACCGCTTCGGTACGATCTAATGACGCGCCGTTTGGTAGCTGCGCAAAGCTAATTAAATATTGTTTGTCCTGCGCAGGAACGAAACCACCTGGAACAATATAGGAAATACCAACGGTTAAACCTAGAAGTGCTGCATAGACACCCATTGCCGAAGCTTTATGGGAAATGACACGGCTGACACCTTGACTATAATGATCTGAAGCACGTGAAAACACACGGTTAAACAGTGCAAAGAAACGACCGAATAAACGATTCATAATACGTGTTAATGCATCCGGTTTAGCATCATGTCCTTTAAGTAACAGCGCTGCCAAAGCAGGAGATAGGGTAAGCGAGTTAAATGCCGAAATAACCGTTGAAATGGCAATAGTCATGGCAAATTGTTTATAGAATTGCCCTGTTAAGCCTGTCATAAAGGCAAGAGGTACGAATACTGCAACAAGTGTTAAAGCAATGGCAATAATCGGTCCACTGACTTCTCGCATGGCACGGTAAGTCGCCTCCCTTGGGTTTAAGCCTGCTTCAATATTCCTCTCGACATTTTCGACGACCACAATCGCGTCATCGACGACAATACCGATGGCAAGCACCATCCCGAACAGTGATAGCGCATTGATTGAGTAACCAAAAGCGAGCATGAGCGCGAATGTACCAATAATTGAAACCGGTACGGCAAGCAATGGAATGATTGAGGCGCGCCATGTTTGTAAAAATAAAATAACAACCACAACAACCAGTGCAATTGCTTCAAGTAGGGTATGAACGACCGCTTTAATACTGGCACGTACGAATTGAGTCGGGTCATAAACAATGTCGTATTTAATTGAAGATGGGAAATCTTTTGAAAGCTCCTTCATCGTGCTACGCACTTGATCGGAAACTTGTAAAGCATTCGCACCCGGTGCTTGGAAAATTGGAATCGCGACCGCTTGTTTATTATCAAGCAATGAACGTAAGCCATATTGAGAGGCTGCAAGTTCAACACGAGCAACATCACCCAATCGGGTAACCGCGCCATCTGGTGCAGTTTTTAAAATGATATCTGCGAATTCTTGTTCAGTAGTTAAACGACCTTGAGCATTGACTGAAAGTTGTAAAGGGGAATTACTTGGTGAGGCACCGATTGTACCCGCTGCAACCTGAATATTTTGTTCACGAATTGCATTCACAATTTCGGTCGCGGTGAGGTTACGCTGCGCTACTTTTTGCGGGTCAAGCCATACACGCATCGCGTAGTCACCAGAACCAAATAATCCGACTTCACCAACCCCTTGTAAACGCGCTAAACGGTCTTTCACGTTGAGCACCGCATAGTTACGTAAGTAGGTCATGTCATAGCGATTATCTGGGGAGGTCAGATGTACCACCATAGTTAAAGTAGGTGAGCTTTTTAGTGTGGTTACACCTAAGCGCTGTACATCTTCAGGTAAACGGGGCATGGCCTGAGACACACGGTTTTGAACCAATTGTTGGGCTTTATCTGGGTCGATACCGAGCTTAAAGTTCACCGTAATGGTTAGGTTACCGTCGCTGTTTGCTTGAGATTGCATATACAGCATGTCTTCGACGCCGTTGATTGACTCTTCGAGCGGAGAAGCAACCGTTTCAGCAATCACTTTTGGGTTTGCACCCGGATATTGGGCGCGTACCACCACAGATGGTGGAACAACCTCGGGATATTCAGAAATCGGTAACTGAAATACCGAAAGCAGACCGGCGAGTAAAATCAAGACTGATAGCACACCAGCAAAGATCGGCCGATCAATAAAAAATTTAGAAATATTCATATGTGATTAACCTTTTGCCGGAGTTGATGTTTTATCTGTTGGCTGAGGTTGAGGAGGAGTAGCGCTAGCAGTGATTTGTGAATTTGGCATCGGAACGAGATGCGGTGTAACAGGGTCACCCGGACGAATCCGTTGTAAACCATTCACTACAATACGATCACCCGCTTGTAATCCACTATTTACGATTTGCAAGCCATCTTGTTGGGCACCGAGTTTTACTTCGCGGTAAGCAGTTTGATTTTTAGCATCAACGACCACGACAAAACGTTTATCTTGGTCGACACCAACCGCGGTTGGACTAATCAGAATCGCTGGGCGAGGTTGGCCTCCACCTAAACGAATTCGTGCATATAGGCCTGGTAATAAAACACCGTTTGGATTGTCAAAAGTTGCGCGAACACGGATCGTACCTGAGGTTGTATTCAGGTTGTTGTCGATTGAGTTGATTGTACCTTCACGAGTAAAGCCTGTTTCATTGGCAAGTCCCATATAGACAGGTACTTGTGCTGAATTACGCTGATTACTGATATATTTCAGGTAAGTTTGTTCATCAACATCGAAAGATGCGTATAGGCGTGATACAGACACTAAACTTGTTAAAACCTGTGCTCCGTTACCTGCAGAAACTACATTACCCACGGTCACTTCAGCTCGTGAAATCCGGCCACTGACTGGTGCTGTAATACGGGTGTATTCCAGATTTAAACGTGCAGATTGGACAGCAGCTCTAGCGGCTTGTAGGTTAGCATTGGCTGAACGTGCATCATTTTCGGCTAAATCCAGTTCTTGGCGAGAAACAGCATTACTCTGAATGAGACGTTGAATACGCGAAAGATTGCTTGCGGTATATGTTACCTGTGCTTCAGCTGAAGCAAGCTGGGCTTTTGCACGGTTCAGTTCTGCTTCAAAAGGACGAGGGTCGATTGTGAAAAGTAAATCACCTTTTTTAACGAGGCTTCCATCTTTGAAATGTACGGCAATGAGTTTTCCTGAAACTTGAGGTCGAATATCAACTTGATCAATTGCTTCTAAACGACCGGAATATTCTTGCCAATCGGTAATGGTTTTGCTTACTACTGGGGCTACATCAACAGTAGCAGCTTGTTGGGCAGCGGTTGGTGCAGCTTTTGCATCGGCATTTTCATGTAACAACATAAAACTGCCACCGGTTGCTAAAATAGCGACAAAGATGGCAGACAGTGCAAACTGTTTGCGGGAAAATGACATGAGGTGCTCCTAGTTATTTGGATACCTGTTTTCAGACTTTTAGTTATGGTCCGTATGGGAGAAACAGGGTTTATGGAATGGACGGAGCATAAAAGTTTGTCAATCACGAATAAATATATTAAAATTGATAACACTATTCGTATTTTTATAACAATTGATGTGTTTGCACTAGAAAATGCATTAATAGGAGTGTGCGTGTGGATCTATTTCATGCCATGAGAGTATTCAACAAAGTTGTTGAAACAAATAGTTTCAGTTTAGCAGCTGATAGTTTGGGTTTACCGCGTGCTTCTGTGACCACAACTATTCAGGCTTTAGAGAAGCATTTGCAAGTTCGATTGCTTAATCGGACAACACGAAAAATTAGTCTCACACCGGATGGCGCCGTATATTATGATCGGACAGCCCGTATTTTAGCGGATGTTGCCGATATTGAATCTTCTTTTCATGATGCAGAGCGGGGGCCAAGAGGTCAGCTTCGTATTGATGTGCCTGTATCGATTGGACGTTTAATTTTAATTCCAAGGCTCCGCGATTTTCATGCACGCTATCCTGATATTGATTTAGTAATTGGTCTGAACGACCGACCTGTAGACTTGGTTGGAGAAGCGGTTGATTGTGCAATTCGGGTGGGTGAATTAAAAGATTCAAGCTTAATTGCGCGTCGTATCGGAACTTTCCAGTGTGCAACTGCTGCTTCACCGATTTATTTAGAAAAATATGGCGAACCTACCTCAATTGAAGATTTGCAAAAAAATCATAAAGCGATTCACTTCTTTTCAAGCCGTACCGGACGCAACTTCGATTGGGACTTTGTGGTTGATGATTTAATTAAAAGTGTGTCAGTACGTGGACGTGTTTCGGTAAATGACGGTGATGCTTATATCGACTTGGCTTTGCAAGGTTTTGGTATAATTCAAGGCCCACGTTATATGCTCACCAACCATTTAGAATCAGGTTTATTAAAAGAGGTATTGCCTCAGTGGACGCCAGCGCCGATGCCGATTTCAGCAGTTTATCTTCAAAATCGTCATTTATCGCTTAAAGTAAAAGTGTTTGTAGATTGGGTCGCTGAACTTTTTGCAGGCTGTCCATTACTTGGCGGTACAGCTTTACCTTTCGACCAGAAATGTGAATTTGCCTGTGATAAAGAAACCGGTCATGAATATACAATTCGTACTTTGGTCGAGCAGCATAATATTGCTGAAGCAAGAGTATTAAAAACTTAAACTTATTGTTTATTGTAGTTTAAAGATGAAAGCACCCTAGACCAAAAAGGTACTAGGAGTACTTTTTATTATATTTTATAGATGGGTGTTTTTAGAAAACACATTAATAATCACAATGCCTGCGATCATTAAAGCTAAACCAATGCAGGCAGCCAAGTCTAAATGCTGTTTGTAAAATATCCAGCCAATTGCAGAAATTAAAATAATACCTGCGCCCGACCAAATGGCATAGGCAATCCCGATCGGAATTGTTTTGAGCGTAAGAGATAATAAATAAAAAGCAACTGCATAACCCACAACCGTAATAATAGACGGAATTGGAACAGTAAAACCTTGAGATGCTTTTAATGCTGAAGTTGCAATAACTTCACAAGCAATCGCAATTGCTAAATAAAGATAAGACATGGGGAGCTGCGCCAGAATGAGTTTTAATCAATCTACATGAAATGTTGAAATGGATTGGCAGTTTTAACGATTGTTTAATTTTTTTGGTACAAAATTACCAGTAAATCAAACTGAACTGATAAATTGATTTTATCACTAGCAAAGTGTTCTCAGCTATTTATTCGTTTAATTTAATCATTGATCTGTATAGTCATTTAAGAGGATCCGCAATCTTAGCTTGATCCTCGATAGACTTTTTAAGAGATAGATTCGTCGAGTATATTTAAATCCTTAAATTTCTCTAGCAGTTGCTCTTTATTTTCAATATGTGCAGGGTCTTGTTTAATGCAATCGATTGGGCAAACCGCCTTACATGTTGGTGCATCATAAAAACCTACGCACTCCGTACAACGAAGCGGATCGATTTCATAAACTTTACTCCCTTCAAAAATAGCTGTATTGGGGCATTCTGGTAAGCACATATCACAATTGATGCAGTCACTCGTAATTAAAAGTGCCATATTTAACTCGCTGAATAAGCCAATGTAGATGCAGTAATACTTTCTTTTGCATGCGGCAAATTGCGTATGAGTAGGGCATAACTGATATCAACATCTTGTGAGAGCGGAATTTCAACAAAATGTCCCGAACCTTTAGCATCTGTAATTGTGTTGCCTTTTAAATCGCGCATTTCGGTTAAGTTAAAGGTGATATTGCCTTGAGGCGTCATCAGCTCAAGTGAGTCGCCCACCACAAAACGGTTTTTAACTTCAATCCGAATATAATTACCGTGACGTTCTACAACCTCTCCACAAAATTGTTGGTAGTCGAAATGTGATGATCCATCAGCATAGTTTTGATATTCGCTATGTACATGCCGTCTTAAAAAGCCTTCGGTATAACCGCGATTTGCCAACCCTTCGAGTTGGGTCATTAAGCTTGGGTCAAAAGGTTTACTTGCTAAAGCATCATCAATGGCTTTTCGATAAATTTGAGCAGTACGGGCACAGTAAAAATAGGATTTAGTACGGCCTTCAATTTTGAGTGAGGCGATGCCCATTTTTGTTAAACGATCTACATGTTGTACCGCACGTAAATCTTTGGAGTTCGTAAAATAGGTGCCGTGTTCATCTTCTTCGGCAGCAAACATTTCTTCATCATTACGTTGTACGAGTAAAGTTTGAACCGAGGTTGTTTCTGATTGTCCTGATGAGCAGCAAGACTTTTCTGGTGTATTTAGCTGAGTGACTGGAATTACATCGCCGTTTAAATCTTCTTGGGCTTCATGCAGTTTATAGTCCCAACGACAAGCATTGGTACAAGCACCTTGGTTGGCATCACGCTTGTTCATATATCCAGAAAGTAAACAGCGGCCTGAGTAGGCCATGCATAGAGCGCCATGTACAAAAACTTCGAGTTCAATATCTGGCACATGTTGCTGGATTTCTTCTATTTCTTCTAAAGATAATTCACGAGATAAAATCACACGGCTTAGGCCGTAGTCTTTCCAAAATTTAACAGTGGCCCAGTTAATAGCGTTGGCTTGAACCGATAGATGAATTTGCATTTCTGGAAAATGCTCACGTACCATCATAATTAAGCCGGGATCAGACATAATCAAAGCATCTGGCTGCATAGCCACAATCGGCTCAAGATCACGAATAAAGTTTTTTAATTTGCTGTTATGTGGCTGGATATTCACTACAACATAAAACTTTTTACCCAAAGCGTGGGCTTCATCAATTCCGATTTTTAAATTTTCATGGTCAAAAGCATTATTTCGTACACGTAAGCTATAACGTGGTTGTCCTGCATATACGGCATCTGCACCATAGGCAAATGCATAGCGCATGTTTTTAAGTGAACCTGCGGGAGAGAGAAGTTCGGTTTTCATAAAATAAAAGGCATAAAAAATATATGGTTTTATTTTATTAACTCTATATTTTTGATTCAACCTACTGAATTAGTAGGGATTTGATCTATAGCTTTTTGTACAGGTAGCATATTTTTTGCTAACTCTCCTAAACGCATCAAAGCATTTAACATTTTAGGATTTAACTCAAAACAAGCTGCAATACGTAAACAATGACTAAAACGTTTATCAGCCGAGCACAAAATTCCCGGCATACATAAGATTTTTTCATCCATGGCCTGATGAAACAGTTCTAGGGTATCAATTGATTCGGGTAGCTCTAACCATAAAATAAATCCCGCTTGTGGACGACTGACTCGAGTACCGACTGGAAAATAACGACAAATATAAGATTTGATGGTGTCAATTTGTTGTTGATAGCGTTTTTTGAGCTGACGTAAATGTAGATCATATCCGCCATTTTCTAAAAAAAGTCCCAACGTTTCTGTGAGTAAAGCTGGCTCGGCAACAGTGGTTGTAAATTTAAGCTGCTGCACAATATTGCGGAAGCGTCCAGCTTCTAGCCAACCAATTCGATAGTCGGGTGCCACAGTTTTGGTGTAGCTGCCACAGACCAAAACCCATCCATTTTGGTCAAATGCCTTAATGTTGGGCAAAAGAGGCTCGGTGAGTTGTAATTCGGCATACATCGCATCTTCAATAACAGGAATTTGGAATTGATTAGCGAGCTCTGCTAAGCGACGCCGGTTGTTTTCAGGCATGCTAAAACCAAGAGGATTATGTCCCGTTGGAATAGTTAATATGGCTTGTACGCTTTGAGATTTTAAGAGTTCTTCAAGTGCGTCTAGACACATCCCTGTATGCGGCGAAGTCGGCACTTCTACAATTTTTCGTCCTAAATTCTGAAGAAGTGGATATAAGTTATGAAAAGTAGGGATCTCAAGCGCTATGCTGTCACCTGCTTGGGTGGTTGCCATAATCGCGAGACTTAAAGCCTCCATAGTGCCATGAGTCAGCACAATGTCATCTGCGGATAGAAACATACCAAGCTGTAAACTACGTCTAGCAATTTGAGTACGTAAACGTATAGAGCCGGGCGGTAAAGTATAGCTTTTAAAAATATCCGGCTGTGTTCGTAAAACCTGAGCAGTTAAACGTTTTAAGCGTTCAATCGGGTAGAAATTTTCACCAGATGGGCAAGCTAGGGCCAAATTGATATAGTCGGGGTCCATCTGCTTTTTAACAATTTGCGCGAGAAAACAGCTAATTCCTGAAAGGGGCACTTTTTCTTCACTGATATAACGCTCCTCAAGATCTGGCAAGTTTGAAGGTGCATGACAAACATAGTAGCCAGACTGTGGGCGAACTGAAATTAAACCTTGGTCTTCAAGCTTCCGATAAGCTTCTTTTACGGTGTTAATACTAACTTGATAATGTTGGGCACAGTCTCGAATTGATGGCAACCGAGAACCCACAGGTTGCCTGCCATTCTGAATTTGAAGAGTAAGGTCATCACTCACTTTTTTATATTTGTACATATCAACTTATTAAAAAGCAAAAGCAATGGATACACTTTATAGTGATCTCATATTTATCTCAAACATTGTGATTAATTTAGATTAATGCTTTTAGCGGAGATTTAGTTTTAAAAACTGTGTCTATTATTTTTCATATTAACTGATACTGTGACCATTAAAAATAAAACAGTAAGATCAAAAAATGGTGAGGATTTAAAGCCATATTTTAAATTACAAAATCAGTAGGAGAGGTCTATGTCTGTTGTTGCATTTAAACAAGTTGATGTTTTTACTTCACAAGCATTTAAAGGTAATCCTGTTGCAATCATTATGGACGCCAGTACTTTAACGTCTGAGCAGATGCAAGCCGTTGCGAACTGGACCAATCTTTCTGAAACCACATTTGTATTGCCAGCCACTGATTCACAAGCTGACTATCAGGTTCGAATCTTTACTCCACAAAGTGAGTTGCCGTTTGCAGGGCACCCTACCATTGGTACAGCCTATGCTTTGCTTGAGGCAGGCCTAGTTAAAGCGAAAGAAGGTCAGCTGGTACAGCAGTGCGCTGCTGGTTTGGTGACGCTGACCGTGAATGACTCAAATCATATTTCCTTTGAGTTACCTAAACCTAAAATTACACCATTAGATGCACTGCAAACTGAGAAGTTGGCCGAGATTTTAAAATGTAAAATCAATACTCAGTGGAATGCCGCATTGGTGGATGTCGGAGCCCGCTGGGTTGTATTGCAAGCTGTTAATGCTAAGGCTGTTTTGGCAAGTCAGCCTGATCTAAATGCTTTAAAGCAATTTAGTTTAGAGATGAAAGTAACAGGCTCTACAATTTATGGATTTTATGAAGAAAGTAATGAGCAAAAGCGCATAGAAGTTCGTTCATTTGCTCCGGCATATGGAGTTAACGAAGATCCTGTTTGTGGTAGCGGTAATGGTAGCGTGGCATCTTTCATTCGTTACCATGGTATTTTGCCTGCGCAAAATGATGTGGTGCTTTCTTCTCAGGGGCAAGCTTTAGGGCGTGAAGGACAGCTTCAACTTGAATTACATCAAGATAAAATTTTAGTGGGTGGAGCTGCTGTTACTTGTATCGACGGTACGATTAAGTTGTAAAAACAGAAATAAAAAACCGAGGACTTTGCCTCGGTTTTTTAATTAGAAAAAATCTTATTTTTCTACGAACGCACGTTCAATGACATAGTCGCCCATTTCACCCATACGAGGTGATTCAACTAAACCGTGTTGGTCAAGTAACGCAGCCACATCTTTTAAGAATGCAGGGCTACCACAAAGCATTGCGCGGTCAGTTTCACGGTTGAAACGTGGTAAACCAATTTTTTCAAATAAAGCACCAGTTTCAATTGCGGTTGTTACACGGCCTTGAGTATGGAAAGGTTCACGAGTAACGGTAGGGTAGTAAACAAGTTTGTCTTTAATACCTAATTCTTCAAAGAACTCATTGTTTGGTAATTCGTTCAAGATTAGGTCTTGATAAGCTAATTCAGAAATATAACGCGTACCGTGAACTACGATTACTTTTTCAAAGCGTTCGTAAGTTTCTGGGTCACGAATAATTGACAAGAATGGAGCAAGACCAGTACCAGAAGATAATAGATACAAGTTTTTACCAGGTAAAAGGTCATCATGAACCAATGTACCTGTTGGTTTTTTAGAAACTAAAATTTCGTCGCCAACTTGTACTTTTTGCAAAATCGAAGTTAAAGGACCGTCTTGTACTTTAATCGAGAAGAATTCTAACTCTTCTTCGTAGTTCGCACTTGCAATCGAATATGCACGCATTAACGGTTTGCCATTCACTTCAAGTCCGATCATCACGAACTGACCATTTTTAAAACGTAAGCTAGCGTCGCGTGTAGTTTTAAAACTGAAAAGGGTGTCATTCCAGTGGTGCACATGAGTAATGCGTTCAACGTTAAAAGCAGCCATTAAAGGTCTCGATCACGATTAAAAGAAAACAGGTTGCTATTCTAATCTAATTTCATTCCCGATAAACTGAATATATTTAATTGTGTTTATAAGAAAAAGTGATGATGAATTCTGTCACCCTCCCAATAGTCGGGCACATGTGCTCACCTTTTCGAGAAAAATTTGGTATTCCACGTCAGCCTAATTTGGTCAATATCGAGTCTTATATCGAAATGGTAGAACCTTATAATGACTTATTAGCTTTTGAGGGAATCGAACAATTTAGTCATCTTTGGCTCATCTGGCAGTTTCATGACAATAAAAATCAGGAGACTGCAACTAAGTTTCGGCCTCAAGTTCGCCCACCACGTCTAGGGGGCAATGAAAAAATAGGTGTGTTTGCAACACGTAGTATGTATCGTCCAGCACCTATAGGCTTATCTGTAGTACGTTTAAACAAGGTTGAAAAAGTCGGTAAATCATTAAGAGTTTATGTTACTGGCAGTGATTTATTAAATGGCACGCCAATTTTAGATATTAAGCCTTATATTCAATATTCAGATGCAATTGTTGATGCTCAAAGTGGTTATGCGCAGGCTGAACCAGAACGAAAATCGGTCTTATGGTCTGAAAATGCATTGTCTACCCAGCAGTCTCTTTTTAAAAATAAAGAAATTAATGCACAATATCTTGTTGAATTAGAACAAGTATTGTCATTAGACCCTAGACCTGCCTATCAAGAAGATCCTGAACGAGTCTATAAAATGAAATTTTCGAATTTTGATATTCATTTTAAAGTTAATGGCAATGTCATTACAGTTGTTGATATGGTGAAAGACACATCGCTCGTGTAATAAAGCTATTTAGAACCAATGTATGTTCATCCAGAGCAAGCTAATAAATATTGTCATATGCAAAATTTGGGCAGGTATGAAAGCAAGGGCATAATGCAGTCCACCAGAAATGGCAGAGTTAATGCTCTTGGCAATTGCATGAACAGCAAAGCCACCCATGAACGCGATTAATAACGACGTCTGAGAGTTATTTGGTTCACCTTGTACAATCACTGCTGCAATAGCGGCATGTATTTCGAACAAAGAGGCAAGTAGTGTCCCCGCGATTAAGCCTGCATTACCTAAATATAGGCTTAGACCATAAACCCCTGCCTGAATGAGCGTAAGTGTCCCTGCAATAATAATCGCTTCTTTTAAGCTGAACATTCTGGTATCGAGTTCAGATGAAGTCGTACTTGGTTCTGCCTTACGTAATAAGATGAAAGCCCATACCGCTAAAAAAGCCAATGCAATGAGTGTTGGAAATATAATGAGTTTGAACCATGCCAAACTTATACCGATGACAATAATTAAGGTTTGTACCAATGTGGAAACGCATGACATTAATGCTGCACCTGCATTTGTTTTTGCATTCGCGCGACCAGAGCGTACTTCTAAGCCTAGACTCGCGATGGTGGCAGTACTTGAAACAAAACCCGAGGCTAAAGAAGAAAGTAATAAGGCATTTTTAGAGGATAAAAGCCGTTTTGCAATATGTGCGAGGGCTTGTACAAATAAAATCAACGTCAGTAACTTTAAAATCACATGAGGGTTTAGAACGGGTCCCCAAAAAGGTTTATTGGGAACTAAAGGTAAAGCAATTAGAAGTAGAGCAAGTAAAAAAATCCCGTCGCGCAACTCTGATTCGGTAATCCATTGACTGGCAATGCCGTGCATTGATTGTTTTGCCAATAAGATAATCGTCATGATCACGGCGAGTCCTGCAGCTAACGAAATATTCCAGATACAAAGTGCCCCAATGAAGTAAGTCATAATAAAGGCAAGTTCTGTGGTGACACCGGGGTCATTTGGCTGATTTTTAAGAGATACGATACTGATCGCACCTATAAGTAGAGCGCCTACAATCCCGATTGCGGTACCAAATAAAAAACAAATTGCTCCGAGTAGAGAACTAATTGCAAAAGATCGAAAACCTGCGAAAGTTTTATATTCGTGTTTTAACTTACTTCGTTCGCGCTCCAGACCTACCAATAAGCCGCAGCCTAATGCAGCCGCAATGGTGGTAATAAACTCTTCAAAAGATACGGTTTGTAATGACATTGTCATTGGAAGATTCATAATACTTCCTCTTTGGTTTATTGTTATATGTAGATGTCAGTCATTTAAAAATCATGTATTCCATTTTAGTTTATGCTTTTTCTTGTATTGAGCCTAGTCTCTTTTTTAATCAAACTATCACAATAAGCATCTTTATAAATATGATCTATGACACAAAAAAATACTAAGTTGAGAATTGGATTAATTATTTGAAGTTCAAAGATATTTAAAAGCTAAACTTGGGTTTTTTAGGCGGGCTAAATCTAAAACTTCTCTGATATATTATAAAAATATATTGGGGAAAACACATGAATATACATGTAGAAATAGACACACATTGGTGTCTAGAACAACTATTACAAGAAGGCCGTATCACTGAACGAGATAAGTTACTTGTACAAACCACAAATAGGCAAAAAGATCAGTTGAAATGGCATCCATTACAGTGGATTGCGCATTTTAATCTAAAAGACCAACATCATGTACAAGCACATTTAAGTTTAAACCGTCTGTGCCAATGGTTTGCAGAGCGGGCGCAATTACCTTTATTTGTGATTGATCCTTTAAAGGCAGATGTGAGTGCTTTAACTCAAGTCATGTCGCAAGAGTTTGCGATCCGTAATCATATTTTAGCTGTAGAAGTCCATGCGGACCGGATTGTGATAGGAACAGACCAGCCTTTTCAAACAGACTGGCTAAATAATTTAGAGAAGAGTTTAGCACCCAAAAAAATTGAACGGGTATTTCTCAACCCCGAGCAATTACAACGTTATTTACGAGAATATTATCAAGTCAGCCGAGCAGTAAACTCAGCTCAAAAAGATGCGGCTCATGACCGTGATAACAAAGGTGTAGAGGCGCTTTTACAACTTGGTGATAGCCAAAACCCTGATGCCAATGATCAGCATATTGTGAAATTGGTCGACTGGATTTTGCAATTTGCATTTGAACAGAGCGCTAGTGACATTCACATGGAACCACGTAAAGACAATGGCAAAGTTCGGTTCCGTATCGATGGTGTTTTACATACCATTTATAACATGCCTTCAAATACTCTGACCGCTGTGATTTCTCGGATTAAAATTTTAGGGCGGCTAAATGTAGCAGAAAAGCGTAAACCGCAAGATGGTCGATTAAAAACACGTACACCGAAAGGACAAGAAACCGAACTACGTCTATCTACCTTACCAACAGCGTTTGGTGAAAAACTGGTTATGCGTATTTTTGATCCAGATGTGTTAGTACGTTCTTTTCAGCAATTGGGTTTCGACCAGTCTTTATTACAGCAATGGCAGCGTATTACGCAAAATAGTCACGGCATTATTTTGGTTACGGGGCCAACAGGTTCTGGTAAAACCACAACGCTATATTCTTCTTTAAAGCAGCTCGCAACCGAGCAGGTCAATGTTTGTACCATTGAAGATCCGGTTGAAATGCTAGAGCCTAGTTTTAACCAAATGCAGGTCAATCATGCAATTGAACTGGGCTTTGCAGATGGTGTGCGTGCGCTTATGCGACAAGACCCAGACATTATTATGATTGGGGAAATTCGTGACCAAGATACTGCGAATATGGCCATTCAGGCTGCACTCACGGGCCATTTAGTATTATCAACTTTACACACCAATGATGCGCCGTCTAGTTTGACCCGTTTACATGATTTAGGTGTACAACCATTTTTAACAGCCGCGACTATTTTAGGTGTATTAGCGCAGCGCTTAGTGCGTAAGCTTTGCCCGCACTGCAAACAACAAACTCATATTAATGAGGAGGAATGGCAGCACCTAACATTTGACTACATTATGGAAATGCCAGAAAAAGTTTATCGGGCAGTAGGTTGTGAAGAGTGCCGGCATACGGGTTATAAAGGTCGAATCGGCATTTATGAGTTTATGCCAGTTAGTCTTGAGCTTAAGCATCTTATTAGCAGTCATGCGACATTAAATGAATTAAGAAGCCAAACTAAAAAAGAAAGTGTAGAGCCTTTAAGAATTGCAGGAGCTCGCAAAGTTATTGAAGGTTTGACCACCTTGGAAGAGGTGCTGCGGGTTGTTCCATTAAATTAAATTTTTCTTAAGATTCACCTCATCTACCGATGGTGTAATTGTTTTATTCCAAGGGTAAACCAAATAACAGAGGGTAATTTTATGAAAATGCTTAAAGTAATTTTGATGACTGCGGGTATGGCAACTGCGGGTGTGGTTGTAGCAAATACACCTGTGAATCAGGCAGCTATTGCTCCAGCGACAGTTACTACAGTGAAACAAGCTTTAGCATCAAAAGATAATACACCTGTAAAATTACATGGTCAGGTCGTAAAATCTTTAGGCGATGAAAAATATCAATTCCGCGATAAGAGCGGTAGCATTACAATTGATGTAGATGATGAGCTTTGGCAAGGACGTCCTGTTTCAGCCAATACAAATGTGACTTTAATTGGTGAAGTAGACATAGATTATAAGCCTTTAAAACGTGTAGAAATTGATGTAGATCAGGTCCAGTTCTAATAAATTAATTTCTACATTTATTCCTTTTAGCCGCATTTAAATCATGCGGCTTTGCTTTTTTTATAAAGACTTGGCAACATCCAATCAGGATATAACAGGAAAAACAGATGAGAATTTTGCTTGCAGAAGATGATCGCTCTCAAGCTGAAAGTATTCAATCATGGTTAGAATTAGACGGTTATCAAGTAGACTGGGTAGAACGTGGTGATTATGCCCTTACAGCAATTGAGCAGCATGATTATGACTGTATTTTGCTTGATCGGGGCTTGCCCCAACTGACTGGTGAAAAAGTTTTAACAACCATCCGCCACAAACAAAAAAACGTTCCCGTGATTTTTATTACCGCACGCGACAGTATTCATGACCGCGTAGAAGGGCTTGATTTAGGTGCAAATGATTATTTGGTTAAACCATTTAGCCTAGAAGAATTATCGGCTCGCATCCGCGCTCAATTACGTAAACAAACTCTGAGTCAGCAATCGATTTTAACGTGGGGTGATTTGCAACTTGATACACAAGCGAAAGTTGTATTATCTGCTGGTAAGACTATCGATTTAACAGCAAAAGAATTTCAAATATTACGTAAACTTATGGTTCATCCTGAGCATATTATTACCCGTGATCAATTAGAAGAAGCACTTTATGCATGGGGCGAGGAAATCGAGAGTAACGCAATCGAAGTTTTTATTTATCAGCTTCGAAAGAAAATCGGAAGCAGCAGTATTAAAACCATACGGGGGCTCGGCTACCGTATGGGAGACTTAAAATGAGATCAAATCGTTCATCCTTGCAGTCACAACTGGTTAAAACCACCATGTGGAGCAGTATTGTGGTGGGGCTACTGGCATTAAGTTTACTCACCATATTTTCGATTTATCACAACATGTCAGTACAAGATGAAATCATGGATGAAATTTCAGATACCTTACTGGTTTCTGACCTTTCTAAACACTCGATGAAGCAGTTTGATGAGCTGAGTGATGAGTTTGATATTCAATATGAGTTATTAGATACAGGTCAGGTGCTTACCCATTCTCATACCTATCAGCATGAACTTTTTGAAAAAGGTAATTTATCAGAAGGTTTTTCATATTTTTGGTTTGATGGCCAATTATGGCGTAGTCTGGCTGCACAACAAGAAGATTCTCAACTACAAGTTGAAGTTTTTCAGCCTATCAGTACACGCATTGAAGAAGTATTAAAAGCACTTGCTGGATATAGTGGCCTTATGGTGCTGTTCTGGTTACTACAGTGGGTTATTGTAAGTTGGCGTACCGAACAACAATTGGCTGCGCTGAATTTACTCTCTAAACGTATTGCTCAAAAAACTGCCTCAAACTTAGAGCCAATTCAAGAACCAGATGTTATTACAGAAATTCAGCCTGTGATTGATGCTTTAAATCAGCTACTTGCAAGGCTACAAAGGGCACTGGTTGCTGAACAGCGTTTTACTGCAGATGCTTCACATGAATTACGTTCACCTTTATCAGCCATACAAATGCGTCTTCAGGTGTTGCAACGGAAATATCAGCATATTCCAGAGCTTGATCATGATTTTGAGCGTATTCAAGAAGACGTTTCAAGAAGTACAAAAATACTGGAAAATTTATTGTTACTCGCTCGCTTGGAACCTAATGAAACAGAGCAATTAGAACTCTCTAAGAGTGTCGTTGATTTAAATCATGTATTAGCCAGAGTGATAGATACAGTAAATATTGATGCACAAGCCAAACAAATGGTAATTGAGACAAATATTCTGTCAAATGAAACCAAAACATTTGCAAATGAAGAGCTCATGTTTATTGCTTTTAGAAATTTATTTGATAACGCTATTCGTTATAGTCCGGCTTTGGGTGCTATTCATGTTGAGCTAAGCCAGTACCAGCTAAAGCTGAAGATTTCTATAGAAGATACGGGGAATGGTGTGGATGATGAGGTCTTAAGGCGTTTAGGACAGCGTTTTTTTCGTGTATTAGGGACAAAGCAACAAGGCTCAGGGTTAGGGTTATCAATTACTAAAAAAATTATTCAACTCCATGGTGGGGAATTACATTTTATGCATGCAAGCCAAGGTGGCTTAAAAGTTGAAGTAATACTGCCTTTTAACCGTGAAATACAAAAATAGCATGGTTGCCCATGCTATCCATTTTTTGTTTTCCCACGAATATTATTGAAACGCGAGGATCGTTCTTATTTAGTTAAAATGAGACGGTTATTGCGAGTAAGGCGTAAACGATATTCCTCGCCAGCATGCATAATTCGAATTTCACGACCTAAGGCGAATAGGTTGTTAGAATGCAGCATTGGTAAGGTATGAGCTGAATCTGTATTGCGTGTAAATAAGCTAAAAGGTGCGTTCATTTGTTGTGCTCCGTGGTATATTCTTGAACGATTTAAATGATAATCATTATCGAATAGATCTGTCAATGAGATTTTAAAGATTTTATAAATTGATAAAATTTGCTTACACTTGTGAAAAATTTTAGTGAGTAGAAAAATGCCCAAACCGATTGTCGATGTCGCAATAGCTATCTTAATTCATCGTGGAAAAATATTAGTGGGATGGCGTGGTGAACAGCAGCATCAAGGTGGAAAGCATGAGTTTCCTGGTGGAAAGGTAGAGCAGGGTGAAACGCCTGAAGAAGCCTGCCGTCGTGAAATTTATGAAGAAGTCGGTATTGGTTTAAAAGATTGGCATCAATTTGATTATATTCACCATGAATATGATGACATTATTGTCAACCTTCATTTGTTCCATAGTTATGTACCTGATGAGTTATTAATTCTTATCCATCAGCCTTGGACATGGTACACACGTGAACAGCTACTTCACCTAAACTTCCCGAAAGCTAATAAAGACATTATTAAAAGATTATATTGGCCTCATTTTATTAAAATTAGCCATACACTTACATCTGTAGAGAATAGTGATGCTTTATTATATTGGCGTATAGAAGATGAATTTGGCCCGCGAGAAGTAGAACAATTAACGGCCTTAGATGAAGGGCAACGATCAAATTTAATTATAAATGTAGATATTTGGCAGCAATTGAGCTCCGAATTAAAAAAACAGATCAAGACTGTTCATTTAAAACAATCTCAGCTCATGAGTTTACATAAAGGTGACTTAGAGGTAGGAATACGTTTTATTGCTGCTTGTCACGATGCAGTTTCTTTACAACATGCTCAGCAAATTGGTTGTGATGCCGTTTTTGTTAGTCCTGTAAAAGTGACGGCTACTCATCCGGACGTTAGTGCATTAGGATGGGATCGTTTTGCTGATTTAATCGAGAAGTGCCAAATTCCCGTATTTGCTTTGGGAGGCATGAGTCCTGATGATTTAGCCACAGCACAACAACATGGTGCATATGGCTTGGCGGGTATTCGTAATTTTTAATAAGAAATAAAGCATTAAAAGCTAGAAAGCTTTCAATGCTTGTTGTGCTTCTTGAACAGTTTTTGGGTTATTGCGCTGTTGTCCAGCTTTTAAAATGACCAACCAAAGTTGTTTTTTCATGGCTTGACTCTGCGCAAAGCTTAAACCACGTCTTGCAAGAGACTCAGCGTTAGAATATTGCTGTTTATGATTTGCAGTTAATGCCAGAAATAAATAAGTCTCGGCTGCCTGTGGCGCTAAACGCTGTGCTTGAAGAGCGTAGCGCTCAGCCTCGGACCATTGTTGGTTTTTGTAAGCCTGCTCGGTTTTTTGCATTACAGTTTTAAAAGCGGGTAACTGGCTTCCATCATCATTAAAGCGTTGCGGCTTTTTCTGCTGAGGAACAATCACTTGTAAACTTTTACGTTGAATTTCCGGATGATCATAAGGTGTAATTTTTACACCAGATGAGGACTCGGACTTCTTCTTTTCAGAAACAGGAGGTGTTTTCTCTTTTGGAGCTGAATGATCTGGTAAAGTTGTACAGCCGACCATAAGTACAGCACCAATATAAAAAACACCTTTCTTTAACATATCCTGTTTCCTGTTAACGCTTAGTTGTTATAACTACCACTTGAAATGATTCGTGTGTTATTCGACAGATCTTGTTCCATCTGGTTTTCACTTTCACGAATATAACTGTCGGTATTATCATCCTGAGGCTCAGGAATTGTGTTATCACTTTGTGGCGTATATGTTGGATCAACTTGATAATACGGTGCTCCACATGGCGTAGCACGATGTGGGACTGTATGTGCTAGCATTGGAATATACATGGCACCATCACAAGCTTGTGCCGATAAGTCACCCGATGCACGGTCAATCCATTGCCACTGTACAGAGTCTGGTTGACGTAAGTTTACTGGTGTCTGGCGTAATTGTTTCATCACATTAATCCATACTGGTAATGCACCAGATGAACCTGTTAAACCAGTTACTTTATTGTCATCTAAACCTAACCATACTACTGCAACATGATTACCTGAATAGCCGGCAAACCATGAGTCACGTGTATCGTTAGTCGTACCTGATTTACCCGCTAATTTTAAAGCTGGAGATAAGCTGTTATACGCTGCACGTCCTGTACCTGATGACATGACCTGTTGTAAACCATAGTTCATGATATAACCGACAGATGGATCAATGGTTTGTTGTACGTTTAGACCATAACGATCAAGTAAACGTCCATTTGCATCTACAACAGAACGAATTGCACGAGTCGGATATTTGAAACCGCCTGTAGCAAAGTTTTCATAAATACCAAGTACTTCCATTGGTGACATATTAACTGCACCCAGGAAAATAGAAGGGTAGGCCGGGATTGTCGATTCAACACCAAATTTTCTTAAGTTATTGGTAAATGTAGATAACCCGAACTCTTGACCTAAGCGCACAGCAGAAAGGTTATAAGAATTTGCTAAGGCTTCACTTAAACTCACAATTCCATGTCCACCGCCGCTATAATTCTTCGGTGTCCAACTTTTACCGCCGTCTACTGGAACGCTAATTGGAGCGTCTTCAATCTGGCTTGCCCAGTTATAACGTCCAGATTCAATTGCGCTCAAATAAATGACAGGTTTCAATAAAGAACCGACTTGGCGTTTTGCATCTAAGGCACGGTTAAAGCCGGTAAAGTCTTGCGTTGACCCGACAGCTGCAATTAATTCGCCATTTTCAGGATGGGCAATCAGTACAGCCCCTTGCAGGTTTTTCAAGCGAGCAGGGTTGCTATTAGCTAAGCGCTCTACAGAAGCTTTAAAAGCATTTTGAACTTGTGTTTGAGCAATTGGGTCCAAGGTCGTAAAAATACGTAATCCTTGATTGGTTAAATCACTTTCCTGATATTCGGTACGTAATTGACGACGCACAATATCTAAAAAGTCAGGGAATTTTGCTGGACCTAGGCTTGGCTTGCTTAGAACATTTAAAGGGCGCGCAATTTCAGTTTCATACTCTGCTTGAGTTAAATACCCCATGACACGCATGTTATTTAATACTGTATCGCGACGATTTTTTGCCCCTTCAGGGTTTTTCCAAGGGTTATATAAAGATGGACCTTGAACCAAACCGACTAAATAAGCTTGTTGTGCAACATTAAGCTCACGTAGTGGTAAACCGAAATAAAACTGAGAGGCCAATCCATAACCATTGATTGAATAGTTACCGTTTTGACCTAAATTCACTTCATTTAAATATGCTTCTAAAATTTCATCTTTGCTGTAATGCAACTCAATAAGTAAAGCCATTAATGCTTCATTAACTTTACGTTTAAGTGTGCGTTCAGGGGTTAGATAGAAGTTTTTGACTAACTGTTGGGTGAGGGTCGAACCACCTTGACGACGTCCTCCAGTTACATTACTTACCAAAGCACGTGCTGTACCACGAATCGAAATACCGTGGTGATGATAAAAGTTACGGTCTTCTGTAGAAATTAAAGCTTCAATAAGTGGTTTAGGAACACTATTAAGCTTAATCAAAACGCGGTCTTCATTATGTTGAGGATAAATGCCCCCAATTAATAAAGGTTCTAAACGGGCAACCCCCGTTGAGGAAGGTTTTGTACTGCGAACTTCTACAACTTGGTCGTTTGCAAAACTCAGTTCTAAAACCTGTTCAGGTTCTACGCTGTCGCCATAGTCGAAACCACGTGTATGGACATACATGTTGCTGCCTTGAGCAACATAGGTTCCAGACTTGTCATAATTACTTGAAGTTTTGTAACCTAGTAATTTTAATTCTTGGGTGAAATTTGCTTGAGTAATTGGCGCATTATTATAAATTTCCAAAGGTCGAGCAAACACCTTGGCCGGAATGTCCCAGCGCTGTCCTTCAAATTTTTCACGTATAATATTATCTAAACGAATCAGATAGATACTAAGAGCAATAAAAGCACCAATCACCAAAATGGAAAAAATTAGCGCGAAGAAACCGATACCACGTTCAAACTTCATATAAATGAGATAAAACCCTAAACAATGCGTTAATGATGCGATAGCTTGTCATCAATTTGCAATGATAAAACTGTGAATAAATGGAAAACTTAGATTGAATTTTACAGTATCTTGTTGTTATGTTTTTTTAAATTAATCTGGTTAATGTTATGATAGCGTAGAATCGCAGCGGAGCTTACTCATTCGTGCAAATTTCACATAAGTCCTTCAGAAACGTCGGGTTAATTGGTCGACCAGATAAATCATCAGTTGTAGAAACACTATGTTTAATTCATGACCATTTGCTAAGTTTAGGCCTAAACCCCATTTTTGATCAGGAAACTGCCGAATTAGTGCCCTATGATCATGCGCAAGTCGTTAGTCGTCACTTATTAGGTGAAGTCGCTGATCTGGTGATTGTTGTAGGTGGTGATGGTTCATTGCTTCATGCAGCCAGAGCTTTAGTGCGCTACAATACGCCTGTAATCGGGATTAACCGTGGACGTTTAGGTTTTTTAACCGATATTAAGCCTTCGGAAGCTATTTTTAAGCTTGATCAGGTTTTACAAGGTCATTTCCAGCTTGATCGCCGTTTCTTGCTTGAAATGGAAGTACGTACCAATGGTGAAGTCATTTATGATGCAATTGCTTTAAATGATGTCGTACTACACTCTGGTAAGTCGGTACATATGATCGATTTTGAACTCAATATCGATGGGCAATATGTTTATCGCCAGCATAGTGATGGTTTAATTGTTTCGACACCAACCGGTTCAACCGCTTATGCTTTATCAGGTGGTGGTCCAATTTTACATCCAAGTATGGATGCTATTGCATTAGTTCCTATGCATCCCCATACATTATCTTCACGCCCGATCGTAGTTGGTGGGCAAAGTGAAATTAAAATCGTCATTCGCGAAAATCGGGTATTACCGATGGTGAGTGCAGATGGACAACATAGTGTCTCTCTCAATGTCGGTGATAGTTTGCACATCCGCAAACACCCATTTAAATTAAGTTTATTACACCCACCTGGTTATGATTTCTATATGGCTTGTCGTACCAAATTGGGTTGGAACCAAGATTTTGAATCTTTTCAAAGAGATGAATCATGAATATTGAACAAATGCTATCTGTTTTAAACCCTGAGATTGTAGAGCGTTTAAAAACAGCAGTAGAAATTGGTAAATGGCCAAATGGTGTTGCTTTAACGAAAGAACAGCGTGAAACATGTATGCAAGCTGTTATTGCTTGGGAGTTAAAGAACTTACCAGAAGAACAGCGTAGTGGTTATATTGACCGTGGTACAAAAGAAGAGGGTGAGGTTTGTGAAGATGATCATCACAAGCATGAGCCTGAATTTAAACCGATTCGTTTTGTTTAACACTTAATAAGATAGAAAAATTATTTTTGGTTATTCCATACAGCCTTATATAGCATGTTTTTCATAAGTTATAGCATATAGGCTTTTATTACTTTTGAAGGATCAAAAGTAACCAAAAATCCTCTGTATCACTGACGATACTTCCTGTATCGCAGTGATACGGTCGACATCCATGTCGACCTTCACGATAGCATTTGTTAACTACAAATTAAGATTGCTTAAATTTCGTGTTTCCCATAATACTTTTGCTTTTTGCATCGCTTCCTCGAAATTAGAAACCACACCCATGGTATATAACGCAATACCCATGGTTTCTGTTACGGCCATTTCCCCATATTCATGATGCTGTTGACCAAGCCAGACAGCTTTAAAGGTTGCTAAGTCTAACTCTTCTTCAATTGGGCTACGTTCAGGCGTAAGCTTTGGCAACTCATGCTCATAGAGTTCACCATTTTTAATACCGCAAATCAGCGTTTTCGCGTCTGGGTTTCGCTCGAATTCGCCGCCTTCGCCCTTAATAACTGCGCTATTTTGATAGCCTAAGCGAAGTGCACTATGCTGATGGGAAGTTCTGTAAGCAGGATGGAATATGGCTTGTAAGGTGGCTTTAGCGTTAAAAGGATTAATTAAACGCGCTAAAGTATGAATAGGTGAACGCAATCCCATGACATTTCTTAGAGATATTAATTCGCTTAAAACCGGTGAAATCACATCTAGCGGTAAGTAAGCGAAATTTTGTTCTGCCAATTGGGTGCGAACTTCTTGTTCAGAATGGCAAATTTTATAATCTAAATATTCCAAAACTTGTTCGGTATAAACTCGGTTAATGGTATGTCCGGAAGCACCATGCATTACGATTTTATAACCGTGATGAGCAAGGGTAAGAGCCGCTAATAAAAACCAAGGATAATGTTTACGTTTACCAGCATAAGATGACCAATCTAAGTCAACTTCTAAAGGTGCAAAATGAAGCTGGTCTTTGGTGGCTTGTACAAAACCTGCAAGTTCATCAATCGATTCTTCTTTAACACGTAGCAGCATTAAAAAAGCACCCAACTGAACGTCAAGAACTTCGCCTTTTAAAACCATAGTAAAAGCCTGATAGGCTTCTTCATAACTCAGTGAGCGAGATCCGGTTTTCCCCTTACCTAAAATACGGACATATTGAGCAAAGGGATGTTCAGCATCTTTATAGATATTACGTTTAGTATTCATGGCAATTCAAAACAGTAAAAATAAGGGGAGTAGGCAGCTCAAAATGAAATGTCTACAAGGACTTATCAATATGACATAAAAAACTGATGAAAAAATATCAAAAGTGTTTCTCATACTAAAGTCTTAAGGCTGCATGAGTATTTTTTGTGCGTATTAGCCAAAATTTTAATCGAATCGTTATTTAATTCGAGTAAACTTCATGTGCTTTTTTGAGCACTCATATCATAATTTTCTGTGATTCTCCTATATCTTCAGCTTTTTATTGAAAAAGTAAGAGGTTATTTCTAGCTACTCAAAGTAGTTAGAAACTTCAGGTATTCTCCTGTTTTAGAAAACAGTTTTTTGTTTTCATTGAGGTAGTAGGAAGGTTTTTTGTTATTAAAAAACCGTTTCCCTTTTGCGGTGTTCATGTGAAAGGTTAGGGCTGTGTATTCGTAAAGAATAGACGTTTCATTTTGATATTTCCAACGGACTTGGAAATATAGATTGAAGTAAAGTTATGGCTAAAAAACCGATTTATAAATCACTTTATTTTCAAGTGATTATTGCGATTATTGCGGGTGTTTTGGTAGGGCATTTCTCACCAAGTACAACGCAAATTGTTAATGGTGTTGAACAACATATTCCAGGTTTAGGTGAGCAACTCAAGCCATTAGGTGATGCTTTTATTCGTTTGATTAAAATGATCATCGCACCTGTTATTTTCTGTACAGTAGTAAGTGGTATTGCTGGTATGGAAAGCATGAAGTCAGTTGGTAAAACTGGCGGTGTTGCGTTGTTATACTTCGAGATCGTTTCAACAATCGCGCTTCTGATTGGCCTTGTGGTGATTAACATTGCAAAGCCGGGCGTAGGAATGAATGTTGATCCTGCAACTCTGGACACTTCAGGTATCCAAAAATACGTTACTTCTGGTGAGTCACAATCTACCATTGATTTCTTGATGCATATCATCCCAGATACGGTGGTTGGTGCATTTGCAAATGGTGAAATCTTACAGGTCCTTCTTTTTGCAATACTATTTGGTTTTGCGCTTCATAAGTTAGGTGATGCAGGACGCCCAGTTTTAAAGTTAATTGATCAAATTGCACACGTGTTCTTTAACATTGTGAACATGATTATGAAGCTTGCGCCAATTGGTGCATTTGGGGCAATGGCGTTTACTATCGGTAAATATGGTGTAGGTTCACTGGTACAGTTAGGCCAGCTTATTATCTGCTTCTATATTACGTGTTTACTCTTTATTTTCTTAATTTTGGGTACAATCAGCCGCATTAGTGGATTCAGTATTCTGAAAATGATTCGCCTGATTCGTGAAGAACTATTAATTGTACTTGGTACATCTTCTTCTGAATCTGTTTTGCCTCGCATGTTACGTAAACTCGAAATTGCAGGTTGTGAAAAGTCGGTTGTTGGTTTAGTTATTCCAACAGGTTATTCATTTAACCTTGATGGTACATCAATCTATTTGACTATGGCTGCAATCTTTATTGCTCAGGCAACGAATACACAGCTTGATATTCAACATCAAATTACTTTGTTGTTGGTACTTCTAATCTCATCTAAAGGTGCAGCGGGTGTAACAGGCTCTGGCTTTATTGTTATGGCAGCAACTTTATCTGCAGTAGGACATATTCCGGTAGCTGGTTTGGCATTGATTTTAGGTATTGACCGCTTCATGTCAGAAGCACGTGCTTTAACCAATCTTGTTGGTAACTCTTTGGCAACGATTGTAGTTGCAAAATGGGTGGGTGCTTTAGATAAAGATAAGCTCAATGATGCTTTAAACAACCCAGATGAAGTTGACAGAAAAATGTTGGCTCCAAAAAATCCCCAGGTTGCAGAAGGTTTAGATTAATTCGGATCTACCTATATAAAAAAAGGAAGCTTTGGCTTCCTTTTTTATTGGCTGACTGAAAAGTACAGTTTAAATGAGCAGCTAAGCCATGACAGTTGTGTAAAAAATGATTAGCATGCACAGCAATGAGATTCGATAAAACAATAAAGCCGAAGGAAAATATTATGTTGGCATATGATGCAGATTTAGAATTATTCCGTGATAATTTTAAACGTTTTATGAATGAGCATATTGCTCCACATTATGACCAATGGGAACGTGAAGGAATTATGCCGCGTTCAGTTTGGTCTCAACTGGGCGAAAATGGCTTTTTATGTGTGGATGTCCCAGAAGAATATGGTGGTTATGGCGTCCCAACGTATTATTCATTAATGTTAGTTGAAGAATCGGCTCGTGCTGGATTTTGCGCATTATCAACTGCTATTTCTTGTCACTCTGAGATTGCGGCGCCTTATATTTTACATATTGGGACCGAAGAACAAAAACAATACTGGTTACCGAAAATGGTAACAGGTGAAGTAGTCGGAGCAATTGGTATGACAGAACCGGGTGCCGGTTCAGACTTACAGTCAATGCGTACCAGTGCCATTTTGCAAGATGATCATTATTTGCTAAATGGTTCTAAAACGTTTATTTCAAATGGACAACATGCTGACCTTGTAGTGCTTGCAGTAAAAACCGATCCGCAAGCGCGTGCGAAAGGTGTATCGTTATTATTGGTGGATACTCACCTAGAAGGTTTCAAAAAAGGAACTAACCTCGACAAAATCGGATTGCATTCTCAAGACACATCTGAGCTATTTTTTGACAATGTTAAGGTTCCTAAAAATCAGTTACTCGGACAAGCTGGACAAGGTTTTGCTTATTTAATGCAAGAATTACCGCGCGAACGTACGGCTATCGCATCGACAGCGGTTGGCGCTATTCGTGGTGCAATTGATTTGGCAACCGCTTATGTAAAAGAACGTCATGCATTTGGTCAACCTATTTCACAGTTCCAAAATACTCGTTTTGTTTTAGCACAAGCAAAAATTGATGAGCTTGCGACAACAGCTTTCTATGAGCGAAATGTTGCTTTATATCAAGAAGGTAAACTTGATGTTGAGACGGCTGCCGCACTGAAAAGTTTTAGTACAGATATGCAAATGAAGGTTGCGGATAACCTATTACAACTGTTTGGTGGTTATGGTTATATGACTGAATATCCAATTTCACGCTTCTTTGTAGATGCCCGTATCCAACGTATTGACGGCGGTACAAATGAAATTATGAAAGAAATCGTAGCACGTGGATTAATCGGTAAAGCTTAATAATAGCTTCAAAAAAAGCCTACCTTTGAGTAGGCTTTTTTATTATTTAGCTGTTTTCTGCGATGGTTCATCGAATAAAGATTTACAGCTTTCTAGATTTTGGCATGAAGCAAACATAAGCGCTTTAGGTAAGCTCGCATACAAATTGGTGATATGCTGTTCAGCAGGATTATTGAAATGCCAATAAGTAAATTGGTCTGAACGTTTATTTTCTAAGACTTTAAAGAAATCGTCTTTATTAATTCTTTGATGAAACTGGGTATGTGGCCCACCTTGTTCATGTGTACCGACTGTCGTCATCAGCATTGGGAACACGGTTTGCTTTTGACTTTGCCATTGTTCTAATTCTCGAAATAACAGGCCTTGATCAAACCAGAGAGAAGGGCTTGCAGCAAAGTAACGTTGGAAGGCAGTAGGTTTTTGAAAAAAATGATAAAGCACAAACAACCCTCCAAAAGAATGCCCATAGAGACTTTGCTGTTGGCTATTAATTGGAAACTGTTTAGCGATTTCAGGCTTAAGCTCATTATTTAAAAAAGCAATAAACTGGTCAGCACCACCATATTTATATTTACCTTGTGCTTGAAACTCGGCAGAAGGTTTTGGGGTGTAATCATAAGCGCGTTTTTGCACATCAAAGGTTTTTTGCTGAGAATAGCCCACAGCTACAATAATGAGCGGATCTAAACCTAATTTTGCAGAGCCTGATCCAATCGACTGGGCAATATTCATTGCGCTTGGAAATGTTGCATTACCATCTAATATATAAAGTACCGGATAACCATGTTGGGGTGGGGCAACAGGTGGTTTATAAATTTGAATAAGGTATTCATGTCCAGTATTTTTAGATTTGATTTGGAACTGGGCCTGATTGTTGTGAAAATCGATTTTTGATTGATTTTTTACAGGGGCTTGAGCCAAAACGGAACTACTTATTAAAGAGCCTAGAAAGAAATTACAAGATAAAAAGAAAAAAGATTTAAGCATAATAAAGTTAAGAAAATGTTATAAGTCAAATAATAAATGAAAATCATTATCAAATAAAGTGATCTTATACAAAGGTTCGAGCCGGATTAATGAAAAAAGCCCATACACCCATATTGCCTAACAAATCAAAGCCGACTATTGTTATACTCTCGTTTAAAAGATGATTTTGCTGAGGCTGCCTTCCAATGATCAACGATGATCAAAACAAAACGACTTCTCTTAGTTTAGAACAAATTCGCGAAGATATTGATAGCGTAGATCAACAGATTCAAGAGTTATTAAATCGCCGCGCAAGCCTTGCTGAAGCTGTTGCGAAAGCTAAATTTGCTTCTGAAGAGAATCCTTTGTTTTATCGTCCTGAACGTGAAGCACAAGTTTTACGTAAAGTTATGGAGCGCAATCAAGGGCCTTTATCTGACGTAACTATGGCCCGTTTGTTCCGTGAAATTATGTCTGCTTGCCTTGCTTTAGAAGCTCCGCAAAGTATTGCATTTTTAGGCCCAGAAGGTACTTTTACTCAATCTGCCGTACTTAAACATTTTGGTAAAGATGCGGTTGTTCGTCCGCTACCAACTATTGATGAAGTATTCCGTGAAGTAGAAGCGGGTAGTGCGCATTATGGTGTAGTTCCGGTTGAAAACTCATCTGAAGGTATCGTAAATCATACTTTAGATTGTTTTAAAACTTCGAATTTAAATGTGATTGGTGAAGTTGAATTGCGTATTCATCATCAATTCCTTGTTTCTGAAAATACACGTAAAGACAGTATTAAGCAGATTTATGCGCATCAGCAAACTTTGGCTCAATGTCGTCAGTGGTTAGACGCACATTATCCGGGTGTTGAGCGTGTTGCCTTAAACTCAAATGCAGAAGCTGCACGCCGTATTCGCAATGAATGGCATTCAGCAGCGATTGCGTCCGATATTGCAGCAGGTATGTATAACCTTGAAATCTTGCATAGTAATATTGAAGATAATCCGGAAAATACTACTCGTTTCTTAGTGATTGGCCGTGAAAAAATTCCACAAAGTGGCAATGACAAAACTTCATTATTAATTTCAGCGCATGACCGTGCAGGTGCTTTATTAGAAATTTTAGCGCCGTTTGCAAAACATAATATTAGCTTAACGAGCATTGAGACCCGTCCAGCATTACCTGAAAAATGGGCATATGTATTCTTTATTGACTTAGAAGGTCATATCGATCAGGAAAATGTGGCTGCGGCAATTAATGAGATTCGTCCAATGGTAAAAGAACTTCGTATTTTAGGTTCTTATCCTGCTGCTGTTCTTTAATCACTCATGTTGGAATAATGACATGTATCAAGATGGACATGTCATTATGCTTAAAAAACAAATTGCTCAAAGCTTTAAATAACGTTGAGCAAAAGCAAAGTTGAAGTTATGTCACAACCCCTATTTAAAAAAGTTGCATTTATTGGTTTAGGACTCATTGGGTCGAGTTTGGCTCGCGTTATTGTTGCAGAAAAGTTGGCCACAACTATTGTGGCATCTACACGTTCGCAGAAAACTTTAGAAGATGCAAAATCACTTGGCTTAATACAAGAAGGGTTTTCCGATCCTGTAGAAGCTGTGAAAGGGGCGGATTTAGTTGTTTTAGCCTTGCCAGTGCGTGCCACTCAAAAAGTGCTTGAGCAAATTAAACCTTATTTGTCAGAAACCACAATTGTAACTGACGTGGGAAGTACAAAAGGTAATGTCGTAGATGCAGCAAAAGCTGTATTTGGTGAAGATTTACCAGCAGGGTTTGTTCCTGGGCATCCGATTGCGGGAAGTGAACACACGGGTGTCCACGCAGGTAAGGTCGATCTCTTTGCAAATCACAAAGTGATTTTGACGCCATTACCAACCAGTGCAGAATGGGCAGTTGAGAAACTGATTCAACTTTGGTCAGCTGCTAAAGCCGAAGTGATATGTATGGATGTTGCCAAACATGATGAAGTTTTGGCGCATACCAGTCATTTACCGCACTTAATGGCATTTAATCTGGTCGAGCAACTTGCAAATCGTGAAGATAACCTTGATATTTTCCGTTATGCAGCTGGTGGTTTCCGTGACTTTTCACGAATTGCTGCCAGCGATCCTCAAATGTGGCATGACATTTTCTTTGCCAATAAAACAGCTATATTAAATGCTGTAGATGGCTTCGAGAAACAACTTACCGTACTTAGAAAATTGATTGAAAACGAAGATTCTCATGCATTAATGGGTTTACTCGGCCATGCTCAGGCAGCACGTCAGCATTTCAATCATATGTTAGCCAAAAAACCTTTAATGGAGAAAAATAAGGTGACACAGCAATTCAGTATCTTACCGGGAAATAAGGCTTTTAAAGGTAAATTTACCGTACCGGGTGACAAATCTGTGTCACATCGCTCCATTATGTTTGGTGCTATTGCAGAAGGCACGACTCATGTCACTGGCTTCCTTGAAGGTGAAGATGCTTTAGCAACTTTACAAGCTTTCCGTGATATGGGTGTAAGCATTGAAGGCCCTAAAAATGGTGAAGTGACCATTCATGGCGTGGGTATGCATGGCTTAAAAGCACCAGCAAGTGCATTGTATATGGGTAACTCTGGAACAAGCATGCGTTTGCTTTCAGGTATGCTTTCTGCACAAAAGTTTGATTCTGTTATGACAGGTGATGCTTCGCTCTCTAAACGTCCAATGGAGCGTATTGCTAAGCCATTACGTTTAATGGGTGCGCAAATGCAAACGACAGGTGAGAAAGGTACACCACCTGTAAGCATTACTGGTGGTCAGCAATTAAAAGGTATTCAATATGATTTACCTATGGCATCTGCTCAGGTGAAGTCGGGTATTTTACTAGCTGGTTTATGGGCTGAAGGTGAAACTTCGGTAACTGAACCGGAACCAACACGTGATCATACAGAGCGTATGCTTCGTGCATTTGGCTATGATGTTAAAACTGAAGGCAATAAAATTTCCCTTGTGGGCGGCGGTAAGTTAGTGGGTACTAATATTCAAGTACCATCTGATATTTCATCTGCTGCTTTCTTCATGGTAGGTGCTGCAATCACTGAAGGCGCAGACGTTGTTCTGGAAGCTGTAGGTATTAATCCAACACGTACTGGCGTAATTGAAATTTTAAAACAGATGGGTGCTGACCTGACTGTTGAAAATGAGCGTATCGCTGGTGGAGAGCCTATTGCTGATATTCATATTAAAGGTTCACGTACCCTTAAAGGTATTCATATGCCTGAAGATCAAGTGCCTTTAGCAATTGATGAATTCCCAGCCTTATTTATTGCAGCGGCTTGTGCTGAAGGCCAAACAGTATTAACAGGTGCAGCAGAGCTTCGCGTGAAGGAATCTGACCGTATTCAAGTTATGGCAGATGGTTTAAAAATCATGGGCATTGATTGTACACCTACTGAAGATGGCATCATTATCGAAGGTAAAGGCAAATCTGGTGATTGGTCACCAATCTTTGCTGGTGGTGAAATTGAATCACACCATGACCACCGTATTGCCATGAGTTTTAGTATGGCAGGCCTTCGTACTTCTGGTCCGATTACAATTCACGGTACTGAAACTGTTGCTACAAGTTTCCCAACTTTTACTGAGTTGGCGAATCGTGCAGGCTTAACAATCGAAGTTAGCCAATAACTTTTGACCTAACACATTTTATAATTGCTAACACAATAGCAACGGCAGCAGCGAGCTAAAGGCTTGGCTGCTGTTTGTTTATTGCTTATGCTAAGTGCAGATAATGATAAAAGTGTTAGGACAAAGGATGAAAAAATTACAATTTATTGCCAGTTGCCCACAACATGGGGTGCTTGATCATCCACCAAATGAATGCCATATCACTCAAGAATATGTAGCGGCTTTACTGTTTAAACAATTGGGGAATTATGGTTTTGATGCACAGCATATTGTGCATGAACATGAAAAGGTGGAAGTAAGTATTGATAATCACCTTTTACCATTGTCTATTACTTGCCAGCAAACCGACCATGATGGGCATTTAATGTGTGAAATCTCTGCCAATCCTGATGAAGAACAAGACTGGTTTGAGAAAATCGAAACACAAAGTATTATTCGTCAGCTTGCACAGGCTGTTGAAAATAGCTTGAAAGCCGATCATAGCTTTTCAGCATTTGAGTGGAAAAGCTAAACATATTATTGTTAAGGCTTATTTGTGAAGTACGACTTCTTAGAAAAGTCGTACAATTTCTTTAAATTAAATATAAAAATACAAAATCTTTCCCGAAATCGCTACCTATCTTTAATGCTTTGTGTATATTGAAATTATTAAGATATTTACATAATTAGAGTGTAGTTTTCATGACACAAGTTGATATTGCAGCATTATCTCCTCAAGTCGTTTGGCAGCATTTTCAAACACTTTGTACTATTCCTCGTCCGTCAAAGCATGAACAGCAACTTCGTGAGTTTTTACAAAACTGGGCCGAAAGTCGGAATTTAGAAACTTATGTAGATCAAGTAGGAAATTTGATTATCCGAAAGGATGCAACTGCCGGTAAAGAACATGTGTCTGGAGTTATTCTTCAGGGCCATTTAGATATGGTTACACAAGCCAATACTGGTACGGTACATGACTTCTTTAAAGACCCGATTCGTCCAGTTCTTGAGGATGGCTGGCTAATTGCCAAAGACACTACTTTAGGTGCTGATAATGGCATTGGGGTGGCTTTGGCATTAGCTGTTTTAGATTCAAATGATATTGCTCATGGCCCAATAGAAGTTCTTTTAACAGTCGATGAAGAAGCAGGGATGAGTGGTGCGCGGCTTTTAGAGACAGGTGTGCTAAAAGGAAAATGGCTATTTAATATTGATACAGAAGAATGGGGTGAGTTGTATTTAGGGTGTGCTGGTAGTATTGATGTTGAGGTAGAGCAGCCGCTTAGTTATGAACCAATCCCTGAAAATTTGAATGTTGTGAATATTCAGGTGGCTGGTCTTAAAGGTGGTCACTCTGGCGTAGATATCCATTTAGGACGTGGCAATGCCAACGTTATTTTGGCTCGCTTTTTAAATCAATATTTAGCCTCTCTAGGTGGGCATCTTGTTGAGTTTACAGGTGGTACGGCCCGTAATGCTTTACCGCGAGAAGCTGTGGCAACTATTGCAATTTCGCCTAATCAGTTATCAAGCCTAGAAAAGTTACTTGCTGAATATCAAACGGTATGGAAAGAACAGCTAAAGGGTATTGATGACAACTTGCAATTAAGTATTCAATCCACTGGTGTTGAAGTGACCGAAGTGATTACTCAACAACAGCAAAATGAATGGTTGCAAGCTTTAGCAACAGGTCCTTATGGCGTTGCAAGTATGAGTCAGGTTCTACCAGATGTAGTTGAAACCTCAAATAACATTGGGGTGGTGAGACTAAATCGAGAAGGTGGAAAAGCTGTCTTAATGGTTCGTTCAATGGTGAACCAAGAAGCTCAAGATTTTGCCGAAAAAATTCAGGCCCATTTTAGCCAATTTAATATCGGCTCTACACTTACGCCGTTAGTGTCGGGTTGGACACCAAATCCAGATTCGGCTGCTCTAAAGTGCTTACAGCAGGCCTATCAAAATGCATTTAATATTGAGCCAAATCTAAAAGTAATTCATGCAGGCTTAGAATGTGGGATTATTGCCGAGCATTACCCACATTTACAGATGGTTTCTTTTGGACCGGATATTCAAGGTGCGCATGCACCGGGCGAACGAGTTAAAGTTGATACCGTAGAGAAATGCTGGAAGTTATTGGTGACAGCTTTGGCATCTGTAGAGTAGTTTTTTAAGAAATAAGAAGCTCAGTTATGAGCTTCTTAAACTTTTATATGGAAATGATATGTAGCTAATTCGATCTCACAACAAATATAATTTTTACTCGATTTTTAAAAGTTGTCCTGTTTCATTTAAAGTAAATTCATCAAAATCATTCGCTAAATAAAAATGACCTTTATAAAACTGGCGAACTTCTTCGATAATAGCTTGCTGCCCAGTCTTATCCTGATGTCTAGGGCTAAAGTGTGTCAGAATTAAATTGTCTAGAGATTGCTGCTCAGCAAATTCAGCCACCATTTTTGCTGAGCTGTGCATTGGTCCTTTACCTACTTTATCTAAGACTGTTTGCAAATAAGTTGCTTCATGAATAAGTAATTGAGCATCCTTACAAGCATCGGCTAATAATTCTGGCCGATCATTATCACCACCTATAATTGCATGAATCTGCTGATTTTGAATTTTGATAAAGTCTTGAGATTTTAAAATTCGCCCTTCAAACTCTACATCGTAGCCTCGTTTTAAATGCCCCCAAATATCGCCTTTAGGTATGCCAAGCTGAGTTAAAGCTTGAATATCTATCTTCTTCTGGGTGGATTTTATATAAATACTAAATGCAAAACTCGGAACACGATGACTTAGTGGATGTGCTTGAATAAAGAGCTCATCAGTGAGCTGCTGTGGCCGAGTTGCTTCATTAACATCAATAAATTTTATTGAATAAGGCAAATGTAAGTCTGTAAGTTGAGCAGTGATTTCAAACCATTGTTGAATTTCTTTGGGTGCAATCACGATTAATGGTTTGCTGCGTGCATTCATGCCTGCACTTGCCAGTAAACCAACTAGACCATAACAATGATCGCCGTGAACGTGTGTAATACAAATGGCAATTAAGTTTTGTAGTGAGAGTCTAGCTTGCTGAATACGATGCTGTGTACCCTCACCAGTATCAACTAAAATCCAGTCCTTATTTTTACTGTTACGAACAGCTAATCCTGAAACATTGCGTGAAAGCGTGGGTACACCTGATGATGTGCCTAAAAAGGTAAAATGAAGCATATTCTTGGAATTTTTTAGTCAAATGCGTAATTTTTATATTATAGACACTTATTAAAATTTTATAAAAATTATGGTGCATGGTAGTGACCGAGTAAAAAAATATTTTGCGCGTTTTGGTTTAAGTTGGAATAATTTTCAATCAGGACATGGCTTGAAAATGATGGGCATACTCTCAAGTTATGCCCATCAAATGCACTTTATTTCATGATAATAAAACGTGTAATGATTTGGCGAAGCTGTTTTAAATAACCTGTAAAGAAGTGGTTAGCGCCCGGCAAAATCGTAATTGGATGCTTTTGTGGTTTTGCCCACTCAATTGCATCTGAAAGTAAGGTGATGTCATCTTGCTCACCATGAATGAGTAGAATATCACCTTGAATTTCAGGTGTTTTATAGTGACGTAACCCCACAACAGTAGCTGTTGGTAAACCACATAAAATTAACTGTACTGGCTGTAATTCAGGGCTAAGCTGCGCATGACATTTTGCCAAAACATGTGAGCCAAAGCTAAAGCCACCTGCATAAAATGGCAAACCTGCATGAAGCTCACGAACATGCTCAATCACAGCTAAAATATCTTCAGTTTCTCCATGACCTTCATCATGAACACCTTCACTGCCGCCTAAACCACGGAAACTAGGACGGTAAACAATACAGCCATATTCATTAAAGATTTGGGTTAAAAGAGCAGGGACTTTATGTTGAGGGGTTCCACCTTGTAATGGGTGAGGGTGACAAACAACTGCAAAGCCTTTGATTTCACCTTCAGGGCGGTCAACGAAAAGTTCAATTTTACCTACTGGACCCTGGATGAAAATTTGCTCAGACATAGAAGAACCGCTAAATAACAATACGTAAGTGCTATTTTACCGATAGTCGTCATTGAAAACACGAGTTAGCATTAAAAAATATCTACTGTTATAGTTGGCATTAATAATAATTTTTTCAGGTTGTCTATGCTTGCTTTAATTTCTCCTGCAAAAACTTTAGATTATGAAACAGCGTTACCTACAGATGAGTTTACTCAGCCGCGCTTGTTAGAAAACTCAGCACAATTAATTGATGTTTGTCGCAAACTTTCTGCTTCGGAAATTGCGAGTCTAATGAGTGTCAGTGAAAAAATTGCCACACTTAATGCTGATCGTTTTAGAGACTGGAAGCCAGAATTTGATTTTTCAAATGCTCGTCAGGCAATTTATGCATTTAAAGGGGATGTTTATACTGGTTTAGATGCTTATCACTTAAAAGATAAAGATATTGATTTTGCTCAGCAGCATTTGCGTATGCTCTCTGGTTTATATGGTTTATTGCGTCCTTTAGATTTAATGATGCCTTATCGTTTAGAGATGGGCACTAAATTAAAAAATACGCGCGGTCATAATTTGTATGAATTTTGGGATGATATTATCACCAATCAGATTAATGAAGATCTAGCGGCAATTAAATCTGAATTGCTGGTAAATCTGGCTTCAGATGAATATTACAAGTCTGTTAATGAAAAGAAAATTAAGGCTGAAATTGTGAAGCCTATTTTCCTTGACCAGAAAAATGGCAAATATAAAGTCATTAGTTTCTATGCGAAAAAAGCACGTGGTTTAATGGCTCGTTTTATTATTGAAAACCAATTAAATAAAGCTGAAGACATCAAAGCGTTTAATACCGAGGGTTACTACTTTGATGCTGATAACTCATCGGCAAAAGAGTTGGTGTTTAAGCGTGATGAACAATAATCCTAAGCGTGGTTAATAGATGCTGATACAGCTTTACTTATTAAAACTGGAACTTTTTTGGTTTGAGCTGCATCAGCATTATCATTTTTCTGAACCGCAGAAAATTTTAAATGAACTTATTGCTGCTTATAGTGAAAAGCAGCGAGCCTACCACACCGTACAACATTTATATGAATGTTTGAGTTTAATTGAGACGATTCAGTCCGAATTAAATGATCCGTATGCTGTTGCATTGGCTCTCTGGTTCCATGATGTAGTCTACGAACCTCAAGCGCTAGATAATGAACTTAAAAGTGCCGAGTTATTTGAGCAATTAATGGCTCAAGATTTACAGCTCGATACAATGCAGAAAATAAAGCGTTGGATTCTTGCGACTCAAAAGCATGCACCAACCGGTGAAACAGATTTGCAATTTTTGTTAGATATCGATTTAGCTATTTTGGCAGCAACACCTGAACGTTTTATCCAGTATGAACAGCAAATTCAGCAAGAATATGCTTGGGTTGATCCAGAAGTATATGCGATTAAGCGAAAAGAAGTTTTAAAGCATTTTTATCAGTCTGAGCCGCTTTATCAAACTGCATATTTCCAAAAGAATTTTGAGTTAAACGCCAAGCAAAATTTAAAGAAAATATTGGAATAGCCTAAGCTAAATATAAAATTTAGATCTGTTGATTGAATAAAGTGATATAGATTTTTAATCTTTTTTGAAAAGTGAAAATGGTTACATGAGAGGAGAGAGGAACCACTGAAAAAAACAGTGATTCCTTAGAAATAAATTATTTAAAGAAATAACCTGTTTCTGGTGAACTTGCATTTGCCATGCGTTTGCGTGGCATACGCCCAGCTAAAAATGCTTCACGTCCTGCTTCAACAGCTTTCTTCATTGCAGAAGCCATCAAAATAGGATTTTGAGCAGCTGCAATCGCGGTGTTCATCAATACGCCATCACAACCAAGCTCCATCGCAATCGCAGCGTCACTTGCTGTACCAACACCTGCATCTACTAAAACCGGTACTTTGGCATTTTCTTTAATAATTGAAATGGTATGCGGGTTTAAAATACCTAGGCCTGAACCAATCAAACTACCTAAAGGCATAATTGCAACACAGCCCATACTTTCAAGTTCTTGAGCAATGATTGGGTCGTCAGAGGTATAGACCATAATCTCAAAACCGTCATCAATCAAAGTGCGAGCGGCTTTTAAAGTCTCGGTTACATTTGGATATAAAGTTTTTTCATCACCCAACACTTCAAGTTTTACTAGGTTGTGACCATCAAGTAGCTCGCGCGCTAGCATACACGTGCGTACTGCGCTGTCAGCGTCAAAACAACCTGCAGTATTTGGCAAGATTGTATATTTTTCTGGTGGAATGACAGAAAGTAAATTCGGTTGATCTGGATTTTGTCCAATATTCACACGGCGGATTGCGACAGTTACGATTTCTGCACCACTAGCCTGAATGGCTAAATCCGTTTCATTTAAGTCTTTATATTTCCCTGTTCCTACCAATAAACGAGATTGAAAAGAACGTGAACCAATAATGAGAGGGGTGTCTTGCATGGATAACTCCGACTTAGCCGCCGCCAACAGCGTGAATAATTTCGATACGGTCATGTTGAGCAATAGAAATTTGCTCTAATTTGCTTTTAGGCACGATTTGCTGATTGTGTTCAACAGCAAAACGTTTCCCTTCAAGTGCCAGTTCCTGAATGAGTTGCAACAGGTTTTGGCTAGGCGTGTCCGTTAATTCGCCATTTAAATAAATTTGCATGATCACATTCCGATTATTTTGCGTATTTGAAAGCATTCCAAGCCAAGATTAGCCATCCAGCAATCATTAAAGCTCCACCTATTGGCGTAATTGCGCCTAATATCCGCGGTAAACCCACTGCCATGATATAAAGCGAACCACAAAAGAACAGAATGCCAATCTGAATAAGCAAGAAAGATAACTTGATTGGGAAATGAGGAAGAACCTTGCTTAAAATACCAAGCGCTAACAATCCAAGCGCATGATAAAAAAAGTAGTCGGTTGCAGTCTGCCACCAAGCAAGTTGTTCAGGGCTCGCGTGAGCTTTAAGACCATGTGCTCCAAAAGCACCCAACATGACTGCGAAAGCAAGATTAAGGGCTGAAATGGCAATCCACATAACAAAAAACGCAACTGAATAATGAAAGGCAACGTTACCATAGAATAGGTTGGCTAAACATAGCCAGATAAAACAAAAGGGCTTATCGCCCTTTTATTTTTTCATTTTCTTTAGCTTGCAGACATTGCGACTTTAATTTTTTCCATCGCATTCTTTTCAAGCTGACGAATACGTTCGGCAGAAACATTATATTCGGCAGCAAGCTCATGGAGGGTAGATTTATCGTCATCTAACCAACGGCGCTGCAAAATATTACGTGAACGGTCATCTAGCTGGTTCATTGCGTCATGCAAAGCAGATGTACTTTGTTCTTCCCAATCCTCATTTTCTACTAAACGAGCAGGGTCATAACGATTATCTTCAAGATATAACACTGGCGCAGTGTGCGGGGTGTCATCATCGTCATCGCCTTGAGCTTCAAAAGCAGCATCATATGCTGTTAAACGACCTTCCATTTCCAAAACTTGTTCTGGAGTAACATTTAAGTCGTTTGCAATAGATTGTGCTTCTTCTAATGTGAGCTTTTTACTCGATTTTTTTAAGCTGCGTAAATTGAAGAAAAGTTTACGCTGAGCTTTGGTTGTTGCAATTTTTACAATACGCCAGTTACGAATAACATATTCGTGAATTTCTGCCTTAATCCAGTGGACGGCAAAAGATACAAGACGTACGCCCATATTTGGGTCAAAACGTTTTACGGCTTTCATTAAGCCTAAGTTACCTTCTTGAATAAGGTCACCTTGAGGTAGGCCATAACCTGCATAGCTGCGCGCAATGTGAACGACGAAGCGTAAATGCGACATTACCAGCATTTTTGCGGCATCAAGATCTTGGTCATAATAATAACGCTCAGCAAGCTCTTTTTCTTGCTCAGCCGTTAAAATAGGAATCTGATTGACAGTACTGATATATGCACCAAGGTTTACACCGGGCGCAGACAATGACAGGGGCATCAATTGATTGCTGCTGTCACTCATGAGTTCTCCTTATAGGATAGGATGGATTAACCAATAAGTTCATCTTAATTTGAATCGGCTTCATAATTAAGGAAAATTGGGTATAGAAATGTAAAATTTTATGCAGTTTCTAATCTTTTAGTTTAGCAAAGAATTATTGAGTTTCAATTAAATAGTGAAATTCTCTTTCTGAAATCTGCATGGTTTGACACGTAAAATGATGTAATTGGCAATAACGTGTTACATCAATTTCACTATGCGGGTCAGATGATTTTAATAAGAATAGTTGTTTTCCCGATAATTTTTTAAGTTCACGTTTCAACATTAATAATGGCATTGGACAAGGTTGACCAAGGGCATTAATTTCAATAGGCGTCGTAGCGGAAGAAGTAGTGCTCATTCATCATCAAAACAACTAAAAAAATTATTTTAACAAATTTTTGTAAACACTACATAACTTTATATAAAGAACAACTAATCAATACTGATAAAAATTATTGTAATAAGCTGTTTAAAAAAACAGCTAAAAATAGGGGAAATAAATGAAAAAAATTCTATTAATTGTCATAAACCCGTGTTAAGCTCGAACCGTTTTAGGAATTACCACACAGTTAAATTGTTTTAATAACCCTATAACAAATGGATGTAACCGGAAATTGTTGATAGTTTTACAGAATGATTACAAGCTTTAAGATTATAAAAATTTTAAAACCTTGTTTGCTCTGCTGTTTGCAACACCGGAAGGTCCTTTTTTCATCATCTGAGGATTGACTTATGACAGCTCGTGAACAAGGCGTAGTAAAGTGGTTTAATGACACTAAAGGCTTTGGTTTTATTCAACGTAACGGCGGCGACGATGTATTCGTTCACTTCCGTGCAATCGTAGGTGACGGTCACCGTTCTCTACGTGACGGTCAACGTGTAGAATTTAGCGTTGTACAAGGTCAAAAAGGTTTTCAAGCTGAAAACGTTCAGCCTTTAGACTAATTCATCTTTTTGATGAATCATGGACGCTCCAATTTTTGAATTGGGGCGTTTTTGTTTATAATGATCTTCTCATTCGAGAGATTGTTTGTTAGAGCGCGTATTTATGACATCTGGTTTTGAAACCTTGAATTTACATCCGCAACTTAAAAAGGCGATTGATGCTTTAGGGTTTACTCAAATGACCCCAATTCAGCAAAAGGTTTTAAAATATACATTAGCCGGGCATGATGCAATTGGGCGAGCACAGACAGGAACAGGTAAGACTGCTGCCTTTCTGATTAGTGTAATTAATGATTTGCTCAATAATCCGGTTCAGGAGCAACGCTTCCGTGGTGAGCCTCGTGCTTTAATCTTAGCACCTACTCGTGAGTTGGCATTGCAGATTGAAAGTGATGCAAAATCTCTCACAAAATTTTCTAATTTACACCTAGTGACCCTATTAGGTGGCGTTGATTTCGATAAGCAGAAGAAGCAACTTGATGCTAATTTTGTCGATATCATGGTTGCCACACCAGGGCGTTTAATTGATTTTGTAGAACAAAAAGAAGTTTGGCTCGATCAAATTGAATTTTTAGTGATTGATGAAGCTGACCGTTTATTGGATATGGGCTTTATTCCTTCCGTAAAACGTATTGTGCGTTATTCACCACGTAAGGAACAACGACAAACCTTAATGTTCTCTGCAACATTTAGTTATGATGTCTTGAACTTGGCAAGACAATGGTTATTTGAACCAGTAACTGTTGAAATTGAACCTGAACAAAAGACCAATAATGATGTCGAACAACGTGTTTACGTTGTGGCTAAACAGGATAAATATCGTCTTTTACAAGATATTTTACGTGAAGAGCCAATTGATAAAGTCATGATCTTTGCCAATCGCCGTGATCAGGTACGTCGTCTTTACGACCATTTGAAAAAAGATGGATACAAAGTGGGGATGCTATCTGGTGAAATTGCTCAAGATAAACGTTTAAAAATGTTGGAGCAGTTTAAGCAAGGCAAACATAACATCATGATCGCAACCGATGTTGCTGGTCGTGGTATTCATGTAGACGGTGTATCACATGTAGTGAATTTTACATTACCTGAGCAGTCTGATGATTATGTCCATCGTATTGGTCGTACAGGTCGTGCAGGGGCACAAGGGGTAAGTATTAGTTTCTTATCTGAAGATGATGCTTTCTATTTACCTGAAATTGAAAAAGCAATTGGTAAGAAATTGCCTCTAACCCGACTAGATGGTTATTGCTAATAAAAAATCCCAATCATTTGATTGGGATTTTTTTTTGATTAATTTATTTTACAATAGAAGGTAAGCGTTGTTTGATAGTCATCATCTTTTGCTAAAGATGCATTTTTACCAGTTAAAGTACCAATGACACCCGCAGCAGCTTCTACCATTTGACCAGTCTTTTCACTTACCACATCTTTTAAGACCCCATGGTAAGACGTTTTTTCATCAACAATAACTGGCGTTGTGCTCTTAGAGCATGTTTTTTGTGCAGCAGTAACCGCATTATTCTTTGCAATTAAATTGGTTTTGCCAATTCCAGTCACTTCAAACTGATTATTTTCTTTTTGAATCGCTAAAGTGTTTTTAGGCGTGGTTGCACAAGCACCTAGTAATAAAACAACACCGCTCATTGCGCTCGCTAAAATTATTTTTTTCATAATGCACCTAAGTTAATCACCAAAAGATAGGGTTATTTGAACATAAGTTTTCTAATTGATTTTGAAGACGTTGTATGAGTTTTGATGTTTTGTATTAAAAAATGTCAAACTATGAATTCACTAAGTTTATAAGCTAGATTCAATGGTGGATTAACGGTAGATTATGCTAATCTATTTCGAATTTTTGAGTTAGATTAATATTAATGACGGATTCAGCAATACAAATAATTCACCAAAATATTCATCAGCGTCAGTCTATTGGCCAATTAGTTGAGCCAGCCCCAAATACAGACCAGTTAGAGTTGGCTTTTCAGGCAGCTTTAACAGCTCCAGATCATCATAGACTTAAGCCAACACGTTTTGTAATTGTGTCAGGTGACCAACGTGCTGCTTTTGGTGAAGTTCTGGCAAAAGCATTGGTCGATTTGGGTGAGTCTGATCCTGCACAGCTTGAACGTGTGAAGCAACATCCTTTTCGAGCTCCTTTACTTATTTTAGCTCTTACGCAGTTACAAGATCATCCGAAAGTTCCACACTTCGAACAAATTTTGAGTACAGGCGCAGCAGTACAAAATCTTTTGTTATCTTTACAAGCTCAAGGGTTCTCGACCATGTGGCGTAGTGGTGCCGTTGTCGAATCAAACTGGTTAAAACAGCATTTAGGTCTGCAACCGCATGATTTGATTTCAGGTATTATTTATGTCGGCACAGCAGCTAAAGCAATTGCACCGCGTGCAGATATTGATAGTAAAGAATTCGTAAAAGTTTGGCAGGCTTAAACGTCTGTAAAAGTAAGAAATAGGATAATAAAGCATGGCTGAATTTAAGTTTACAGATTTGGTGGAACCTGTTGCGGTCGATAAAAAAACGGCATTACGTATTACCGTTTTAGGGGGCGGTAGCTTTGGTACAGCTATGGCAAATTTAGCTGCTCGTAATGGCTGCGATACCATGATCTGGATTCGTGATGCCGAAACAGCAGAAGAAATTAATAAAACCCATATTAATAAACGTTATTTACCAGACTTCACTTTAGAATCTTCATTACGTGCAGTTTCTGATCTTGAGCAAGCGGTATGTGATCGAGATATTATTTTAGTTGCAATTCCAAGCCACTCATTCCGTGATGTTTTAAAACAAATAGCGCCTTATATTACTGCACAAGCTGTGGTGTCTTTAACCAAAGGTGTTGAAGCTAAAACATTTAGCTTCATGAGTGATATTATTCGTGAAGAATTACCAGAAGTGCCGTATGGCGTATTGTCAGGACCAAATCTCGCTAAAGAAATTATGGCAGGTATGCCTTCTGGTACTGTAATTGCAAGTGATTCTGAACTCGTCCGTTATGCCGTACAACATGCACTTCATAGTGCGTTATTCCGCGTTTTTGGTAGCGATGATGTGCATGGAGTTGAGTTAGGCGGTGCGCTTAAGAATATTTATGCCGTTGCTATGGGAATTGGAGCAGCATATAAAATTGGTGAAAATACCAAGAGTATGATTTTAACGCGTGCTTTGGCTGAAATGAGCCGTTTCGCGGTAAAACAAGGTGCAAACCCACTTACGTTCTTAGGTTTATCTGGAGTAGGTGATTTATTTGCGACTTGTAATAGTCCATTAAGCCGTAATTATCAAATTGGTTATGCGCTAGGTTCTGGTAAAACGCTTGAACAAGCGAGTAAAGAATTAGGTCAAACTGCAGAAGGTATTAACACGATTGTTCAGGTGCGTGGCAAGGCACAAGAACTAGACGTATATATGCCAATTACCAATGCTTTATATGAGGTCATTTTTGAAGGCGCTCCACCATTAAATATTGCACTTTCTCTTATGAAAAATGGACACCGTAGTGATGTTGAGTTTGTTTTACCTCATCATGAAGTCTGACGAATAAATGTCATAAATTGTGGTTATAATGCAGGAATTGTTTACAAGGAAATTTTATGCAACTGACATTAGTTCGTCATGGGGAAGCTGCTCCGCCAGTAAATGGTAATGATATTAAACGTCCCCTTACTGCGCGTGGATATGCACAGGCTGAGCAAACGGCAACCTTTTTAAAGGATATTGTAAAACCAGATATTTTTGTTGTTAGTCCTTTGCTGCGTGCTCAGGAAACGTTGGCGCATATCCAGACCTATTTTAAAGATGTGCCAGTGTTGTTATGCGACAAAATTAAGCCTGACGATGATGCAAAAGAAGCGATTGAATGGCTATCTCAAATTCCTTATGATTCGATTGTGGTTGTTTGCCATATGAATGTGGTAGGGCATATTGCAGAGTTACTTACTCATGAAAATTTCAATCCATTTGCACTTGCTGAAGCTAGAATTTATGATCAAGCTGTTATTGCAAATGGTTTATCAACACAAAAAAATAGTTTTATACCCACAATATAATTAAAAAGGTTATTTAGCCCACATGCTGTACATATGGATGCCTGAAACCAATGGAGTTTGGCATTGGTCTAACGGAGAAAACTGGTTGCAGGCTGCAAGTCTCGATCAATTAATACAAGACTTGCAAATACATCAAGGAAAAGAAGCTACGGTCTTTTTTCCGAGTCGTCATGCTCAAATGCTTCAGCAAACGATGGCAAAGTCCCATTACAAACAGCTTGGCGCTGATGGGGTTAAATATCTACTTGAAGAGTTTGTGACTTTACCGATTGATCACATGAAAGTGGTTCACCATTTTCATGCGGATCAGTTAACTGTTTTGGGTGTTGCTCAGGGGATGGTAGAGACATGGCAACATTCTTTAGCTTTGTTACCAACCAAACTTGTGGCTTTGTTGCCAGATTTTCTAGTTTTACCTGAACCACAAGCTCAGCAAGTTATTCTGTGTAATATTGATCATCAGCTTTTGGTGCGTGAGAATAAGTGGTTAGGTAATTCCATTGATGACTTGGGGCTTTTTTTAGAGTTCCAGTCAGCCGAGACACATTATCAATATAGCGGTTTAACAGCAGAGCAACTAGAGAGCTTAGAAGCTGCCTCAAGCGCAGAGCAACGTTCTGAGTTTGTTTATCAATTTCAGCCCTTAGATAAAACTAAGCAGCATCCTTTTAATGTTTTGCCAAAATCAAAAGGGCAAGAGCGTACTTTTTCTAATTATTGGAAAGCTTGTGCCGCCGTTGTTCTAGCAATTATTGTCGTGCAGTTTAGCTATGATTTATTGCGTTGGGTAAAATTGAAAAAGGTGGCAGATCAGACTGCTGAACAGGCAATTGAGCAATATAAATATTGGTTTGGTCCATCTAGTCGTGTGACTGAACAAAATATTAAAGGACAATTCGAAAGTCATTTAAGAATGAGCCAGCAAGGTGATACCCAGGCACTTTCTCTGTTAAGCCGGGTTGGGCCTATTTTAATGCAAAGACAGATTTTAGCTCAGCAACTCAATTATGATGCTTCAATCTTAACAATGGCATTAAAAGCAAAATCAGCCGATGATTTGCAAGCTTTAACCCAACAACTTAATCAACAAGGTTTTAAAGCTGAGTTAGGTAATGTTCAAGCTGATGGTAGTGGTGCGATTGGGGTGGTGAAAATACAATAATGAAAATGTTAGCTCAGTTGCAAAACCGCTTTGATCAGTGGGTTGAACAAATTGTTCAATATTTAGATCGCTTAACTGTCCGTGAACGTATTATGGTGGTCTTTACTACTATTTTTGTTGTAGTAGTCATTGTTGGATATTTACTTTGGAAAATGCATTCCTTGGCAGAACAACAGCAAAAACGTTTAAATGATTTAAAAGATTTGATGGTGTGGATGCAGAGTAATGCAGTCACGATGAAGCCTGCCAATGAGCTTGAACTAGATAAGTCTGGAAAAATACAACGAGTAGCTCAGCAACAAGGTTTAACTGTGTCTTCCCAGCAAAATGGGGAACAGTTACAAATTGTTGTAACACATCAGAATTATGCAATTTTGGCTAACTTTTTAACACAACTTGCACAGATGGGCTTAAGTATTCAAAAGATGGAAATGGTTTCTAGTGAAGGTCAGATTAAATTAACAGCGACAGTTCAATAACATATCAAAATATGCTTGTGTCAAGCATGGTGTTTTGTGCTGCCTGTGCCTATAATATGCGTACCTAAAATCAGTAGACTGTGATTGGTATGTTATATTCACTTGCTCGCCCGATGTTGTTTAGTTTAGCACCAGAGCGTGCCCATGAATTAACATTATCCATGCTTGATAAAGCGCATAAGCTAGGCATGATGCGCCAGACCGTAGAAGCAAAGCCAACTACATGTATGGGAATCGAATTTCCTAATCCGGTAGGGTTGGCAGCCGGTCTAGATAAAAATGGTGCTCATATTGATGCATTAGCTGGGTTGGGTTTCGGTTTCATTGAAATTGGTACAATTACACCTCGCCCACAATCTGGTAACCCAAAACCACGTTTATTCCGTATTCCTGAAGCTAAAGCTATTATTAACCGCATGGGTTTTAATAATGATGGCGTTGATAAGCTAATCGAGAATGTTAAAGCATCAAAATTTAGAGGCATTTTAGGGATTAATATTGGTAAAAATGCTGATACACCTGTCGAAAAAGCCGTTGATGATTATTTGATTTGTCTTGAGAAAGTTTATAACTACGCTTCATACATTACGGTTAATATTTCGTCTCCAAATACTAAAAATTTGCGTAGTTTGCAAAGTGGTGATGCATTAACTGAATTATTGCAAACCTTAAAAGCACGTCAACTTGAGTTGGCAGAGCAATATAATCACTATGTACCTTTAGTTCTTAAAGTCGCTCCAGACTTAACAGCTGAAGATGTTGAATTTATTTCGGCACAATTATTAGATTTTAAAATTGATGGTCTTATTGTGACGAACACGACCTTATCGAGAGAAGGGGTAGAGAACCTGCCTTACGGTAATGAGTCAGGTGGTTTGTCGGGTGCACCTGTATTTGAAAAAAGTACGGAATGTTTACGTTTATTTGCTCAAACATTAAAAGGACAAATTCCTTTAATTGGTGTGGGCGGAATTTTGTCGGGTGAACAAGCTGCAGCGAAACAACAGGCTGGAGCAACGCTTGTACAAATTTATAGTGGTCTGATTTATACGGGACCAACGCTTGTGAAGCAATGTGTTGAAGCCATGACTTAATTGAACATGAACACCATTGATATCATCATTCTGATACTTTTGCTCATTGGGGGGCTAAACGGTTTGCGACAAGGATTTATAAAAGCCTTTGCGAACTTGGTAGGATGGATTTTTGCATTAATTATGGGTGCAAAATATGCTGTTCTTCTAGCTCCGTCAATGTCAGGTTTAAGTCAGGATCCGGTGGTTCAAAAGATCGCGGCTTTCGCTTTTATTGCACTTTTAATTATCGTTTTAACTTGGATCGTCACTGCATTTTTAAATGGCCTCTTGAAAAGTTTGAAGTTGGGGCCATTAAATCGTTTAGCAGGTGGTGCTTTTGGTTCGTTGAAAGGTTTATTGGTTGTTCTTATTACCATGCAGGGTGTTGGTCCTTGGGTAGAAAGTTCGCCTCATTGGAAACAATCCAAATTTATCCAGTTTTTATTGCCTTATGCACCTTTAGCGACAGAGCTTTCTAAAGATGCAGCAAGTGAGGCATTTCATCAGATAACATCTGGGGGCGGTGTAACGCGCACTTCTCCAAAACCAATGGACGAGTCGGAGGAAACAGAGCTTCGACCTGACCATTCAACAAAGAATCCTTTTTATTAATTCCTAGCTTGTCTGCGAGGTTGCTATGTGTGGAGTTGTTGGTATAGCCGGTAAATCGCCAGTGAACCAAATGTTGTTTGATGCATTAACGATGTTGCAACATCGTGGGCAAGATGCAGCTGGAATAGTAACCTGCCATGAAGGCCGTCTTTTCCTTCGTAAGGATAACGGTATGGTACGTGATGTTTTTCATACTCGTCATATGAGAGCATTACTTGGTAATTATGGTATTGGTCATGTGCGCTATCCAACTGCTGGTTCTTCGAGCAGTGCGGAAGCTCAACCATTTTATGTGAACTCACCTTACGGTATTACACTTGCACATAATGGTAACTTGACAAATGCAGAAGAAATTCATGATGACCTATTCAAAACAGATTTGCGTCACATGAATACGGACTCTGATTCGGAAGTTCTTTTAAACGTTTTTGCTCATGAGTTGCAAAAGATAGGAACTTTAAATCCTACACCGGAAGATATTTTCCATACCGTTTCGCGTGTACATGAGCGCTGCCAAGGTGCTTATGGTGTCGTGGCAATGATTACTGGTCACGGCTTAGTTGGTTTTCGTGATCCAAATGGTATCCGTCCGCTTATTTACGGTTCTCGTGTAACTGAGCAAGGCGAGATGGAATATATCATTGCATCTGAATCTGTAGCGATTACGGCGCTTGGCTTTAAAATTGAGCGTGATATTGCTCCAGGTGAAGCAATTTTCATTAATGCTGACGGCGAGTTATTTACAAAGCAATGTGCTGCAGATCCAAAATACCGTCCATGTATTTTTGAATATGTTTATTTTGCTCGTCCAGATGCAATTATTGATGGTATTTCGGTTTATAAAGCTCGCTTAAAAATGGGTGAGAAATTAGCGCATAAAATTTTGCGTGACTGGGGTGAAGACCATGATATTGACGTGGTTATCCCAATTCCAGATACAAGCCGTACCTCAGCTTTAGAGTTGGCAAATATTCTTGGCGTGAAGTTCCGTGAAGGTTTTATGAAAAACCGTTATATCGGTCGTACCTTCATTATGCCAGGTCAACAACAGCGTAAAAAATCTGTACGTCAGAAATTAAACCCTGTTGAGTTAGAGTTTAAAGGCAAGAACGTTCTATTAGTGGATGACTCAATTGTGCGTGGTACAACGTGTAATGAGATCATTCAAATGGCGCGTGACTCAGGTGCGAAAAAAGTATACTTTGCTTCAGCTGCACCGAAAGTGATGTATCCGAACGTATATGGTATCGATATGCCTGCTAAAACTGAGCTTATTGCTTCAGAACGCAGTGTAGAAGAAATTCAGGAAATTATTGGTGCTGATCGTTTAATTTTCCAAGATTTGGAAGATTTGAAGAACGCTGTACGTACAAGTAAAGTACCTACATTAACCGAATTTGATTGCTCTGTTTTTGATGGTATCTATGTAACTGGTGGAATTGATGCAGATTATCTGAATAATTTGGAGCAGAAACGTAATGATTCTGCGAAAAAGAAAAAAGATGGTTATATTGATGTCAATATTGATGCAGCATCAGTAGATTTGACTGGTATTAAAGAAGAATAGAAATAGCCGAAAAAAGCGGGTATTTCCCGCTTTTTTCTTTTATGATGAAACTTAACAATGTAATTGGGATTATTTACATTGAAAGAAGTAAGCCACTATTTAATCGAAAATAAAAATATGGCATGGTCCATCACTATGTGTTTGGTTGCTGTGCTTTTAACTATTTTTATTTTAAATCTAATTTTAGGTTTACTTGTTCATTTCTTTGATTATAGCGAGCCGATTTGGTGGCATGCTTTAAGTCCATATTTTATTGCTCTTTTGCTTTTTATTATGGTTTGGTCTGTGGTGACCGAACTTTATATTTTGCGTAAAGGTGGCCATTCACTTGCCAAGCAGTTGAAAGCTCGTCGTTTGGTAAAAGGTGAAAGTACACCAGAAGAACATGCCGCATTAAAAATTACAGAACATCTGGCACAAACATTTTCCCTGAACGTTCCAACACTTTATGTTTTACCTGATGAAGTAGGTGTTAATGCATTAACGGCAGGTTTTCACTCGAATGATATTGTAATTATTTTAACTTGGGGTGCCTTACAGAACCTTGATGAGCTAGAGCTATATGGCTTATTGGGTCATGAATTTAACCAGATTTTATCGGGTGAAGCAGTAGAAAATACTAAACTAAAAATTTTATATAGTGGTTTGACTACTTTTAGTCAGTGGGGGAGTAAGCTCGCCAAACAAGGGTTTAAGCGCTACAGTCCGGGTTATAAGCATAAGTTCGAGACTGTATTTGTAGCCGTAGGGGGGGTGATTTGGTTGGCGGGAAGTTTAGGTGTTTTAATCACTCGTTTTATTAAATATTTAACATTAAGCGGTCGTACATTTCGCAATGACCAAAAAACGATGCGGTTATTAAAAAATAGCACTAATACCCAAACTTTATTGCGTATTTACGTTCACCATTCTGGTTCGCAGATTCATAGTGCTTATTCTGAATCGATTGCACATATGTGTTTTGCGAATTCACTTAGCCCGCAAAGTTGGATGAATATTCACCCAAGTATTCGTGAACGTATTTATGAGCTTAACCCAACTTTATTACAAGATTTGCAATTAGAAAATTTAAAGAAACTTCGAAATCGTCCTTTATTTAGTTTGTTCCATGTACTAGAAGAATCTGAGACTGAAATTTATACGCCGTGGTCATCTCCACAACCTTTGCCTTTGTTGCGTCTTTCTCCAATCAGTTTTGCTTTGAATGATGCAATTAAGCCGTTAAGCAGTGATATCCGTCGTAATAAAAAGCGCCCTGAACTTATTCAACGTGCATTACAAACTGCGACTGGTTCGCGTGAGGTGATGGTTGCTATTTTAATGATTCGTCAATATCGAGAATTTATTCCACAAGATGCGCCAGTAAGCCATGCAATTGTTGATGCCTTACTTAATCTTGATGGGCGTATTCATATTCAGATATTTCATGATGCATGTAAAAATATTGGTCATATGCCTGCCAGCATTGCTCGTCAATTTTTGACTAAACTGGCCCTTATTATTCAAGAAGATGGGGAAATTGGATTACTTGATGCACTTCTACTGGAGCGTGTTAAGTACGAGTTAAACTTAATGCCACTTCATTTGCCGACAGCATTTGAAGAAGTAAAACCTCAAATTGTTCGTCTAATTGATGCATTGCTTCATGTGCAACAAATCAATAGTCCGAATCAGTTAGAGGTTCGCGAACGTATCTTACGTTCTTTGCTTAATCCTGATGAAATGCATATTTATGATGAAATTTCGGATGAACCTTTAGACTTGGCAGAAATTTTAAATGATATTGCTGGGCTATTGCTGCGTGACCGCTTAAGTATATTGGCAATTGCTGAAATGTGCTTATGGAGTGATCGCATTATTACTCAAGATGAACTTGATGTGCTTGAGTTGCTTTATTGGCGATTTGGTTTTGAGTCTGATGAAATTGTAGAGCAAATGCAGAAGAAAAATAGCGTTATGATTATTTAAGAAACATATGTGGTTTCCAAAGAGTATCATTAAAAGAAAACGCTGAAAAAAAGTCAGAAGCCCGTTAGAATGTGTGTAGATTAGAGGTACTGATTTAGACATGATTGGGCAGCAAAGAAATATACTGGCAACTTTAGGAATAGACATATGGATTCCTAGAACACAAGTGTGCCAAAAAAATAATGCCCATACTTTGTGGCGAGATCAGGTTGTTGAACCTCATGAGTCAATTACCGTACCTACCATAGATGTTCCTGCTTTTGAGCAAAAGAACACTCAGCCACAGGTGTTTGAAATTCCTAAAGTGGTGGAAGAGCCTCCAATATTAGTTGCAGAAGTTTCGCAGCCAGAGATACTTGTAGAAAAACCTAAAGTCATTGAGCAAGAGACAATTACTCCATTTGAGTTACAGGCTTATTGTCTTGAAAAATGTGTAATTTTTGTTGATGTAACGGCTTTGGAAACAGAAGAAAAACAACTTTGGGCAAATATACAAAAGGCGAAGGTGGGACAATATTCTGAATTAAGATGGCCTTTCCCTCTGGCAGCCTATCAAGATCAACGAGGGGTAGGTTCTTATATTCAAGGTTTCTTAGATGCTGTAGCAGCAGAGAAAAAGATTTTATGTTTGGGTAAATGTACCTATATTCAACATGCAAATATTATTCATTTAGCTAGTTTAAAAGAAATGTTAGATAAACCTCTTCTTAAGAAAAGATTGTGGCAACTTATGCAAGATAACAATGAGTAGTAGGGATTTACATGAAAAAGGTTGTGGTTTTTAGCCAAATTGATGAGGAAATTTTGTCACGGTTACAGCAGGATTACCATGTTGTCGTATTGAACCCTAAACTGGGTGATATTAATGAACAGATACGACAAGAAGTAGTAGATGCTGATGGCATGATTGGGGCTGGTCGTTTGCTCAATGAAAGTAATCTTTCTCCTGCCCAAAAATTAAAAATTATTTCTTCTGTGACTGTAGGTTATGACAATTATGATGTTGGTTATTTAAATCAGAAAAAAATCTGGTTAGCAAACACACCTCATGTTCTAACTGAAACGACAGCAGATCTTGCTTTTACTTTGTTATTAAGTGCAGCCAGAAAAGTTCCTTTTCTAGATCACTGGACTAAACAAGGTGAGTGGAAAAGAACAGTTGGGCCACAGCAGTTTGGTCTCGATGTTTTTGGAAAAACATTAGGTATTATTGGGCTTGGTAATATTGGTGCTGCAATTGCACGTCGTGGCTTTTATGGATTTAACATGAATATTGTTTACCATAATCGTCGCGAGAAACCTGAGTTAGCGGAACCTTTAAAAGCTCAATATCTGGGGTTGGAAGAATTATTACAACAATCTGATTTTGTAGTGACAGCTGTTGATTTAAATGCGGAATCTAAAGCTTTAATGGGTAAGGCTCAATTTGAGCTTATGCAAAAGCATGCCATATTTATTAATATTGCGCGTGGCTCAGTTGTCGATGAGCAAGCCCTAATTGAAGCATTGCAAAATGAAGTTATTTTTGCGGCTGGTTTAGATGTCTATGAGAAAGAACCTCTGCAAGAATCTGCACTTTTCAATTTGCCGAACGTTGTCACTTTGCCTCACGTAGGTTCTGCTACAGCTGAAACACGTAAGAAAATGGCAAATTTAGCTTATAAAAACTTGGTGGAAGCACTAGAGGATAAGACGCCTAGATATTTAGTGAATCCTAATTTTGTGTAAAGGATGAATAACACTTCATTGCAAATATAGTCTATTTTCAATGTTATAGTGAAAGCCTGTTGATATGATGCAAAATAACTGAAGCATGATATTGATGGGCTTTTTTGTTATTTTAATTTTTAATAAGAGAAAAACTTTTGAAATTTTTGCCAGTTATTTTAAGTTTGGCTTTGATAACAAATGCCTCTTACGCTAATCCTTTTGACCCCAAGCCAGCTTCTGGACAGGTTGAAATTCCAAATATTGGAAGTGGAATAGGGCTGCTCGACCAACAGAAAGAAAAATTTATTGGCGAAAAAGTTTTCCGTGAAGTTCATAAGCAAATGCCGGTTATACAGGATGTATGGCTAGAAGATCAGTTTTTTCAAGTTTTCTCTAATATTTTAAGTGAAACTCAGCTGGGGCAGCCTATCGCCTTGGTTGTAATTAAAGACCCTCAAATTAACGCATTTGCTGTTCCAGGTGGGTTATTTGCATTAAATACTGGCCTTATCTCATCGGCACGAAATATTGATGAAATTGCGGGGGTAATGGCCCATGAAATTGCTCACGTTTCGCAAAGGCACTTTAGTCGTTCGGAAGAAGCTTTTAAAGGACAAACCCTTTTAAGCTTGGCTGGTTTGTTGGCAGGGGTGGCTTTAGCTGCTCAGGCTGGTGGAGACGCTGGTGCCGCTGTTATGTTGGGTACTCAAGCAGCACTTCTTGATAAACAGCTCACTTATAGCCGTAATCAAGAGCGTGAAGCGGATCGAATTGGTATGCAATATATGTATGCCGCTGGTTATAACCCGCAAAGCATGGCGGATTATTTTGAAACGATGCATAGAGCGACGAGCCGTGTAAGTTTTTTACCAGATTTTTGGCTGACTCACCCTCTTACCTCTGAACGTATGAGTGAGGCTCGCTTGAGAGCAAACCAGATGCCTAAAGTTAAAAGTCGAATATATGATGTCGATTTTGAAATTTTAAAATGGTATACCATGGTGGTTGCTGGAGAAGCTACTGAAAATCAGTTGCAAAGTCTGGCATCGCAAAAAAATCTGGCAGGCTTATTGGCTTTGTCGGCTTTCTATCTTAAACAAGGTGATTATACTCAAGCCCAAGCAACGTTGGAGCAGGCGAAATCAAGCGGTAAGCCATTAGTTGCCTTAATTCAAACAGATATTTATTTAGGCCAGAATAAATTTGATCAGGCCTATAATTCAATTGCTTCCTTGCAAATGACAATGCCTGAAAATAAAGCTTTTAGCTACAAATTGGCTGAGGTTTTATTACGTCAAGGTAAATATGCTCAAGTGCAAACTTTGGTGCAGCGTTTTATTAATAAAAATGCCCGAGATATTCAAGGTTGGCAATTATTACAACAAGCCGCCAATTTAGATAAAAATTCACCATTAAGAGCTGTGAATGTATTGCGATATCGTGCTGAAGCACAGTACTGGTCTGGTAGTGAAGAGGATGCAATTAAATCGATGTTGCATGCACAACGTCTTGCAAAAGGTAATCAGGCCATGTCAGCCAGAATAGATAATCGATTAAAGCAAATGCAAGATGAGCGACGAATGAAAATCTAAGGTCTAAGATAACTTTGGAATTTTCACAGGCATAAATATACTTAAACTTATAAGAAAGTTTAATTTAAGGATATATAAGAAGAGAGGGGATTAAGCTAATTTAGCTTTAATTTTTGCTGAAACTTGAGCAGGATCGGCACGCCCGGCTATGATCGGACGTAGAGAATTCATCACCTTACCCATATCTTTCATGCTAGTTGCTTCTTGAGCAGCAATCGTTTGCTCAATGAGAGAATCAAGCTCTTCCTCAGTCATAGCTTCTGGTAGAAACTGAGATAAAACCTCAGCTTCGGCTTGTTCTTTACTAGCTAAATCATCACGACCAGCACCTTCGAAGGCTTTGATCGATTCTTTACGTTGTTTAATTTGCTTTTCAATGACCGCAAGAACCTGAGCGTCGTCAAGCTCTATGCGCTCATCGACTTCGATTTGCTTAATTGCTGCTTGTAGACTACGCAAAACCGTCACTGTTGCCATATCTTTGGCACGCATAGAAGTTTTTAATGCATCAGTAATTTGGTTTTTTAAAGTAGTCATAATGTTAGCAGTCAATCACAAATTAATTAGTAAAGGCGAGTAGTACGTACAGATTCGCGAGCCAATTTCTTTTGGTAGCGTTTAACTGCAGCAGCTTTTTTGCGCTTACGTTCTTGAGTTGGTTTTTCGTAGAATTCGCGTTTACGAACGTCAGCTAAAACACCAGCTTTTTCGCATGAACGTTTGAAACGACGGATAGCTACGTCAACTGGTTCGCCTTCTTTCAACTTAACTTGTGGCATGTAAAATCCTCTAGATTATGGATAAGATCAGGCACACCATTGCGCCAGATCACAAGTGAAGGTCAGTATTTTACTCATTTACAACTCATATCACAAGTCTATAATAGCGATTGCAATATTTTGACTCATATAAAAGGCAGTTTTGATGATTGTTTTAGGCTTGGAAACTTCTTGTGATGAAACAGGGTTGGCACTTTATGATAGCGAACTCGGCTTACGGGGACAGGTTCTTTATAGCCAGATAAAACTTCATGCCGAATATGGTGGTGTGGTTCCAGAGTTAGCTTCTCGTGACCATGTTCGTAAGCTTATTCCTTTAATGAATCAGCTGCTTGAACAAAGTGGTGTTAAGAAACAGGAAATTGATGCAGTCGCATATACACGTGGCCCGGGTTTAATGGGAGCGTTAATGACTGGAGCCTTGTTTGGAAGAACTTTAGCATTTTCACTTAATAAACCGGCAATTGGTGTTCACCACATGGAAGGCCATATGTTAGCTCCTTTGCTTTCAAGCCAACCGCCTGAGTTTCCATTTGTTGCATTGCTTGTTTCAGGTGGTCATACACAATTGATGGCAGCTCATGGTATTGGTCAATATGAGCTATTAGGGGAGTCAATTGATGATGCGGCGGGTGAAGCTTTCGACAAAGTCGCAAAAATGATGAATCTGCCGTATCCAGGTGGACCAAATATTGCTAAGTTGGCGTTATCTGGTGATCCTTTAGCATTTGAATTTCCACGCCCAATGCTTCATCAGGGCTTAGACTTTTCTTTTAGTGGTTTAAAGACGGCAGTTTCTGTTCAGTTGAAAAAATTGAACGGCGAAAATCGTGATGCTGATATTGCTGCCTCATTCCAAGAAGCAATTGTAGACACCTTAGTAAAAAAATCTGTAAAAGCTTTAAAGCAAACTGGGCTTAAACGTTTAGTAATTGCTGGTGGGGTAAGTGCAAATTTACGATTACGTGAACAGTTGGAAACTTCATTGGCGAAAATTAAAGCTCAGGTTTACTATGCAGAACCTGCTTTATGTACTGATAATGGTGCAATGATTGCATTTGCAGGTTATCAGCGTTTAAAAGCAGGTCAGCATGATGGTTTAGCTGTAACGACCACACCAAGATGGCCAATGACTGAACTTACTATTCCTGAGTAAGATTATTCATCTTCAAAGGCTTTAGGATTTTCGATATCAATATATTCGATGTATCCACGACCTTGAACTTCATTGCCAAAATAATGACCAGTAAATATATAGCTACTTGCATAACCTCGCCCATGACCATAGCGGAATGGGCAGTCAATTTCTGCCTGAATGTTTAAGATAATTTGCTTTGCATCATTTCGAGCGATCCAAGAAAAATATTTTGGAAGTCGCATTTTTTGTCCACTAGGTGAAACGAAGTCATCAACTTGATGCGAAATAATATCAAAGCTTACATCTGTGTAAATTTTAGCTGGCTGGTCCAGATGTCTAATATGCAGGGTGTATGCAGCTGTTTGTCCTGCAATATCGGCTTTGGTAAGAAGAAGTTGAGTGGCCTCGTTTAAATTGATAATTTGATAAGTAAAAAAATCAAGTGGCAGTTTATATGCATCAGGAATAAGTTTGTTTGTAATGGAATGAGGACCCACTGCTCGTGCATATTCGTAAGTACAAAGTCCTTGGGTTTCAATGTGTTTTGCTTGATAGTTTAAAAAACCTTTAAACTTTGCCAACAAACTAAAATGATCATAGATTGGTGTTTTTATAAACCATGAAACATGTGAAGTGATATCGATATCAAAGTCGAAATCAAACCCATCATAATGTCCATTAATATGGATGTGTGGAAATTTTCCTTGAATTGAAATTTCCTGACCTAGTTCTATTAAGGTTCCATCTTTATTAATTTTTGTATCTTCAGGAATGATATAGGCCTTCAGTAAAGCTTGTTCCAGAGCAGCTGTGCTTGAAAAGAAAGTAGCGGTTTTTCTCGGGTTTCCAGTGATAATGTCATCATGGTCAAAAGCAAGTGCACCTGGAGTACCGATTAAAATCATAATATTTAAGTAACGATGCGGCTCTGGTAAAAGTGGGAAAAAGATACCGTAGTGTGTCCAGCTATAATATTTTTCGTCAATTCGTGGAAGGATGATATGAGTTTGAGTAAAAGGAAGAGTTGAATATTTTTTTGCTTGGTCTAAAACGCCTTGTGCAAGTAATAAACTTTTAGCAAGCGCTTTACTTGTTGTAGAAATTTTTGGCAATTGTTTTTTCATATATAAACCTAAAGAAGGGCTATCTTTGTTTTAGGTTATGAAAAACAATTGCCAAAGCTAAGCGGTTTATAGGCCAAAGCTAAGGCTTTGCGGGACATTTTATTTAATTGTTAGACAAATCTTTTAAGGCGTTTAAACCAATCCAATGCTTAGAAAACTGATAAGCAGCTCGACCCGAGCGCTGACCCCGCATTTGGCACCAACGCAAGCTTTCAGCACGAACTTCATCATTAAAAGGCATGTTTGCTTTATCTAGATAATGCTCTACGATTTCTAAATATAAGTTTTGATCCATTGGATAAAAAGATAACCACAAACCAAAACGGTCAGACAAAGAGATCTTTTCTTCAATCGCTTCTTGCGGATGAAGCTCAGTATATTGAGGCACATCTACTTTGGTTACAGGGGTGTTTTCATGCATGAACTCAGGTAATAAGTGACGACGGTTACTGGTCGCATAAATAATAAAATTTGTTGAACCCGACTGTAAGGAACCATCTAATACGCTTTTTAAACTACGGTAATTTTCATCTTCAGCATTAAATGCTAGATCATCACAATAGACGATGTATTTTTCAGGTCGGTTTTGAATAATTTTTTGAATTTTCGGTAAGTCTGCTAAATCATCACGTTCAATTTCAATCAAACGTAATCCTTGAGGTGCATACTCCGTGAGTAAAGCACGAACAATAGAGGATTTACCCGTACCACGTGAACCCGTTAAAAGTACATCATTTGCTGGTAAGCCATTTAAAAACTGCAAAGTATTTTGAATGATCTTTTCTTTTTGTCTTTCGATGCCTTTTAAGTCATCAAGATAAATATTTTTAGGTGTATAAATAGCTTTAAGCTGCTGGTTTTCCCATCTAAAAGCAGGGGCAGTAAAATCGGTCTCTTGTTTCGGTTCAGGTAAGACCTGCTGTAACTGATTTAATACAAGTGATAAGGTTTGAACTAAATTGTCGGGTAAATCAATGGTAGCCATGGTTAATCAATCATGTTAAACAGTAATTTACTAGGATACTAACACCGAAATTTGCAAGCTGACAAAAAAGATACGACTCATGCAGTTTATCGGTTTTGCAATTGATTGAAATGTTCAGACCGCGCATAGTGTTGTCATGTCTATTCAGTAAAATCATCTGTGAAGATGAGGACGAAATATGTTTGAAAAAATACGAAGTGATATGAATCCGCATCAGGCTTACCGTATCAAAAAATTACAACGTCAGTTAGACATGGCTGAATCTTATGAAGAGTGGAAGTCTTTTGCATTAAAACTGGATGAAGAAACTGGGGCACAAGAGTGGAAGTTTGATAATAGTTCGCCTTACTTCGATGCCGAGCTCATTTCTTATCGTTACACTTTACTGAAAAGATATCGTCAGCAACATCGCACTTTAGATTTGATTTATCTTTTAAAAGAAGGGTTGACCTACGATATTGCAAATATTGGCCACCCTATGTTGTTTGCTGCCACACATGTAGGCACAAAAAAATTAATTGAAGATTATATTGAAGAAGTCAGTCAAAGCTTAGCTTACATTGCATCTAGTGAATGTATTACATTCCAAAGAAAAGAAAAAATCGAATTTTTTGAAAACTGTGAAAAAGCATATGGACAACCTGCTCTTATGTTTTCGGGGGGAGCAACCTTAGGTCTTTTCCATACTGGTGTATGTAAAGCTTTAATTGAACAAGATTTAATGCCTAAAGTCCTGTCTGGTTCAAGTGCGGGTGCCATTATGACGGGTATGTTGGGAATTTCTGCCAGTGAAGATATCCAAAACTTGCTAAATGGTGAGCAATTTTTTAGTGATGCTTTTCACTTTAGAAAACTTCGTGAACTTATAAAAGGGAATGGTGGGATTGCCGATGTTCACTATTTAAAAAAATTCTTAATTGAAAATTTAGGTGATCTTACTTTTGAAGAAGCATTCAAAAAATCAGGTTTGAATATTAATGTCGCTGTTGCGCCGTACGATGCAACTGAAAACCCTCGAATTATGAATGCGATTATGACTCCAAATGTTTTGGTTTGGAGTGCGGTATTGGCTTCTTGTGCTGTGCCAGTTTTATTTCCACCTGTGCGTTTAACCAGTAAGCGTTATGATGGTGAACATACCCCTTATATGGCAAATACTAAATGGGTAGACGGTAGTGTACGTAGCGATTTCCCACAAGAAAGAATGGCAAGACTTTATAATTTAAACTACACCATAGCTAGTCAAGTGAATCCACATGTTGTACCGTTTATGCAAGATGATGCGCGTCGTTTCCGTAAAGACGTTTTAAGTTGGCCTGAACGAATTTTAAGACGCCAAGGTAAAGTACTTTCAATGGGGCTGATGGACTTTACACGTCAAAGATTAGGCGCGATTTCACCCGTAAGAAGACTGCTCGATCATGGATATGGCGTAGTAGGGCAGCGCTATTATGGTGATGTTAATATTATTGCTAAATATAGCTTAAAACATTATGCCTATACGCTACAAAACCCACGCCCACATTTGTTTAAACGTTTACAGCGAGAAGGCGAGCGCGCGACTTGGCCTAAAATCTCTTCTATTGAAACGCACGCGCGTATTGGTAAAACGATTCAGCACTGTTTAGAAGTTTTACGTTTTGAAGAAAAGAAACAACAGCCAGAGTCTTATTATGCTGAAGCATGATTTTGCTTCTCATATAGAAAACCTAAAATGTGTGACAAAGCCTAGAAGTGATGCTTTAGGACGGCATCTATGGACATGTACTATAGATGCTGATTCCTACTGGTTAAAATTTCATTTGCCAAATGTACATGCTCAAAGTGAGCAAGATTTTTTGCATGAATTGCAATTTTATGAAGATATTACATATAAAAAAACGAATTGGCTTTTGCCATTTAAAATTATTGAGGGCAGAACTATTTCCCAACGACTACAATTTCAAGGAAAAGTATTAGTTTTACCGGATACAGATTATTGGTTTAATGATTTAGATCAAAAGCAAAATTTAAAAAATATAAATGAGAAAATCTATCTGGCACTTGTTAAATTAGCAGAGCTTCATGAGTTAGGATGGATTCATGGTGATATTAAAAAAGAACATTTTCGAAAGTTTAAGCAAGAGCTTTATTTAATTGACTTTGAAAAAACACGGCTTATTTCAAGCCCTGATCCAATAACTGATGCTACACCACGGTATATGGCGCCAGAGCTATTTCATGGTGCCAATAAAACCGTTCAAAGTGATTTATATGCATTGGGAATCGTATTGTATGAATGGTTAACGCAAACTCGTTTACAAGCAAATAGTTACCATGAGTGGGCGGTATTGCACTGTCAAAAATTAAATGTGGTATTACCAAGTTCGTTCCAAGTTTTCTTGCCACTACTTTCAGGCTTGTTACAAAAACAGCAGCAAAACCGGTTTTCAAATGTACATGAAGCGATAAATTGCTTAAAAATGCTCTCAACCTGATAAAAATCATTGATCTAGTAACTGTATACAAATTACTCGGTCAGTTTTTTTTGAAAAAAAAACACTTGTCACTGTTAGATCTTATCGCTAATATACACAGCCATC